>JAUVMS010000321.1 GCA_030600135.1 Hyphomicrobiales bacterium
ACGAACCTCTGGGGACCATTTGGCGCAACTCGGTTTAGACGATCAACCATCACGCCTCATCCGCCAAACATGGCCTTCGGGTCGAACGTGATTTCGTTACTCGCCCACTCTTTGTACTTCTCTTTGGGAAGATTGTAGGGCGCGCATGCGACGATTGCGCGAATTGCCGCGTCGGCAGCGGCTAGGAAGAACGCCGACAGTTGGCCGTTGACGGCACGAGGCTGCCCATTGAGAGAGCCGTTGCGCCTCAATCTGAATGTGATGATCGGCACCAAACTTTGCGCGCCGACCGCACCGACAGGCGGGTTCCAGCACTGACCGATCTGGCGCATGAAGAAATCGAACTCGCTCATGGTCAGCTCCGGGCCCGCGCCATCAAACTGGCCGAAATCCGACTCGATCTTGGGGGCCGCCTTTGCCTTGGTGCGCTTCTTGGTTTTAGCCGGAGCGTCGGGGATCTTGTTTAGCAGCGCGGCGATGTTGTCGGCGTCGAATTTCGATTTGTTCTTGGATGGCGGTGTCCGCTTCCGCTTTGGCTTTGTGACCTTTTTCTTCGGTTTTGGCTTAGGCTTGGGCTTTGCCTTTTTTGGTTCCGGCTTCTTCTTCAGTGCCGGTACCTTTTCTTTCGGTTCCGCCTTTTTCGGTTTGGCCTTCGGCTGGGCATCGGGCTCAGCGGCTTTCGGTGCCCGAGCCGCCACACGCTTTGGCGATGCCTTGGCGGGCTTGGTTGTCTTTTTCTTCTGTTCGGATTTGGCTTTCGGTTTGGCTTTTTCGTTACCGGCCTTGATGCGCGTCAGGTCCGAGACCTTCATGATGTCGACGATGATGGGCTGGACCTTGGGCTCGAGAGCGGGCTTGGTTGCATTGATGGAAACGACCGCCCAGGCAATGATGCCGGCGTGAAGCAATGCCGATATGAGAATGCCTAGGCGCATGGTGCTAGCCCCTTAGGATCCCTCCACGTCGGTCACCAATGAGACACGCTTGAAACCAGCCGAGCTGATCCGCCCCATGACCTGCATGACGGCGCCATAATCGATCCCTTTGTCACCGCGGACGTAGATCGGGTCGGTGTAACCGGTGCCGGCAATCTTCTTCAGCTTGGGCACGATGTCGTCGAGTGCCACCTTGGTTTCCTGCAAGAAAATGCCACCTTTGGAATCTAGCGTTATCGTCAGCGGCTCCTTGCCGGTCGACAATTGCTTGGCTTCCGTCTTGGGCAATTCTATTGGTACACCGACTGTCAACAGCGGCGCGGTCACCATGAAGATGATCAGCAGCACCAACATCACATCGACGAACGGCGTGACATTGATCTCTGCCATGGGCGCGCGCCGGCCACGTGAGCGGCGGCGGCGACCTCCTCCGGCGCCCTGGTTGGCTTGTAGGCTTGCTCCCATCGCTCAGCTCCTCACATCGACTTGGCGGGAGATGATGGCGGCAAACTCGTCGGCAAAGCCTTCGAGGCGCTGAGAGAGGCGTCCCGCCTCATTGGAGAATTTGTTGTAGAAGATCACCGAAGGTATGGCGGCGAGTAGCCCGAGCGCGGTGGCAAAGAGCGCTTCAGCAATGCCCGGAGCCACAACCGAGAGATTGGTGTTCTTGGAGGCGGCAATCGCCTGAAAACTGTTCATGATGCCCCACACCGTGCCGAAAAGGCCAACAAATGGTGCGGTGGAGCCGACGGTGGCGAGGAATAGGAGCCGGTTCTCGAGCCGTTCCATCTCGCGCGAGATCGTCACGTCCATGACTTTCTCGACACGCATTTGAATGCCCCCGAGCGACTTGGGACTGGTCTCGACGCTACGTTTCCACTCTCGCATCGCGGCAACGAACAGGGCGGCCATGGAGTGGGTGCGTTCGCGGGTCAATGAGCCATAAAGCTCTTCCAGCGACTGGCCCGACCAAAACATCTGCTCGAAGCGGTTGGCGGCGCGTCTGGCACGGGCGAACGTGAACACCTTCTCGATGATAATGGCCCACGACCAAACAGATGCGACCAATAGACCGATCATCACGATCTTGACGACGAGGTCCGCCTGCAGGAACAACGCAAGGATCGAGATGCCACCATGGGGCGACGTCGAGCTTGTAAGAATTTCGACCGGGTTCATGGCGGCGTCATTCCGATTTGATCAACTCATCCAGCCCCTTGACTGGCCCAAAGACCTGGAGCGGGTGTCGTCTCCATTGCCGCAATGTGCGTTTGAAGTGCCCCTTCTAACGTCCCCAGACCAGCACCATAAGCGTCGTTTATTGTGACTAAACTAGGGCCCGTCAGTGCCGTTTCCGCCGTGCGAATCCCGGCATCCCCTCATGCCCCTAATTAAGCAATAGCGAGCTTGTGCTCAAGCGCGAGTTATGACTGGAGCAACTGCCAGTGAGTTCGAGCAATCCGAATTTCGCAAACCGGTCAACACGCCGAGGCGCGTTGCCGGGGTGGCGCGGAGCACCGAGTGAATTTCCAACACTCCGCGAAAAGACAGATCCGCCACACCTTAGCGGAATATAACCCCCTGAAAACATTTCGTTATACGTTGAACGGCTTTGCTCATGACCGATGTCGCGCGCCGTTCGCGAAGCAACGACATCACCAGACTCCGCGCCCGATGCCATTTGTAAAAACCGCCACGGATCCATCGCGCTGGCTGGCTGTTGGTTGGACTAGTTCGGCAGAACCGATTGGAAAGCCTTGTGGACAAGTCCGGTAAGGCGCTGCGGCTTGCCGGATCTGGACACAAGGACGACCTGGACGCGGGCGCGGCAGAGCGTCTCGTTGTCGCGAACCGCGGTTTGCTCGAGCCAGAGCGCAACAGGTCCTATCTCCAGGCAACCGGTGTGGATTTCGAGCACCTCGTCGATGCGGGCGGGACGGTGGTAATCGACCTCCAGGCGGCGGACGACGAAGGTCGCGGGCTCTTGCTGGCGGCCAGACGCAATCAGATCGCTGTGGTGGATCCCCAAAAGGCGCAGGAAGTCCGACCTACCGCGCTCGAACCAGCGGATGTAACTGGCGTGATAGACGAGACCCGAAAAATCAGTGTCTTCGAAATAGACACGTATGGGCAGAATGTGCACGCGTTCCGTGATCCGACCGGCGAGTCCGGGCCAATTGTCGTTCGCACCACGCTTGGGTTCCGGCATCACGCCACTCCTAGTTCAACCAAGACAATCTCTGGCGGGACGCCAAAGCGCACGGGCAAGATACTGCAACCAAGCCCGCCTGAGACAATCATATGTCTGTCGTTCTCGACGACATGACCGTAAGCATAGCGATTGCCATATCGTGAGGGGACCATAGGAGAATAGCCTAGCATACGTATCTGGCCACCATGGGTATGGCCGCTCAACGTCAACGAGACGCGTTCGGGCACGGACGGGAAGATATCCGGCTCATGTGCGAGGAGAATGGCAGGGGCGTCGTCTGTCAGCTGTGCCAAGGTGGCCGGTAGATCGTCCACTCCGACAAATCGCCGCCTGCCCCAGCGCCTACCCGGCAGAAGCGCCAGCTGATCACCAAGGCCGAGCAGCCAAAACGGCTTGCCGTCCTTTGTGAGGCGCACCGCGGTATTCTCGTAGACCTTGATGCCCACTCTTTCCAGGGCCTTGCCACCGATCACCGGACCGTGGCCTCGGCGCTGCGCCGTGCGGTCGTCCCACCAATCGTGATTGCCGAGGATGGCGTGAACGCCGAGTGGTGCTTTGAGGCCAGATAGCGCGGCGGCCCATTCGCTCGAGCGCACCGAACGGGTCTTGAACGGATGGCCGGCCGCATAGTCGCCGAGAAGGACGATCATGTCGGCCCCCAACGCATTTGTAACCTCGGTGATCGCTCTGATGCGATTGGCTGACATGCCGGGTTCGACGGCATGGACGTCGGCCACGGCCGCCAACGTCAGCTTGAGATGCGGCGGCCAATTGGGTGGGGTGATCCGATAGCGCTGCACAGTGAGCCGCAGCATCGGCTCAATTGCAAAAGCATAGCTTGAAAGGGCCGCGCCTCCAGCAAGCGCTGCCAACAGGCTCTTCAGGAAGCCGCGGCGTGTGATGGCCATATGGTTTTTAGTGCCTTGTTGGACGGACTACGCACGCGATGCATCGTCGCTGCCCTCATCGCCAAACAACGTCGTTTGCCGCTCTTCGGCCGTCTTGGTGCGCACCAGGCCGAGGTGGCGATAAGCCTGAAGAGTGAGAACCCGGCCACGGGGTGTGCGGGCAATGAAGCCCTGCTGCAGAAGATAGGGCTCGACAATTTCCTCGAGCGCGTCGCGTGGCTCGGACAATGCGGCGGCAATGGTTTCGATGCCGACCGGGCCGCCGTCGTAGTTCTTGGCGATACAGATGAGATAGCGATGATCCAGGGCATCGAGCCCGCGACCGTCCACCTCGAGCTGGGCCAACGCGCGGTCGGCTACTTCGACATCGATCACTGGCGAACCCTCGACGGCCGCAAAATCGCGCACCCGACGCAACAGCCGGCCGGCAATCCGCGGCGTGCCACGCGAGCGTCGCGCTACCTCGCGGGCACCGTCGGCGCTCATGGCAACGCTCAACACCCGAGCGCCCCGGCTGACGACCTCTTCGAGTTCGGCCACCTCGTAGAAGTTGAGCCGTACCGGAATGCCAAAGCGATCACGAAGCGGCGTGGTCAGCAAACCAACACGCGTCGTCGCGCCGACGAGGGTGAACGGGGGCAAGTCGATACGAACCGAGCGCGCCGCCGGCCCCTCGCCGATGATGAGATCCAGTTGAAAATCCTCCATGGCGGGATAAAGGATCTCTTCCACGGCCGGATTAAGGCGATGGATCTCGTCGATGAACAGGACGTCGCGCTCCTCGAGATTTGTGAGAAGGGCGGCGAGATCGCCGGCCTTGGCGATGACCGGGCCAGAGGTCGCGCGAAAGCCGACG
>JAUVMS010000244.1 GCA_030600135.1 Hyphomicrobiales bacterium
AGTTCAACCGCGGCATGTGGACGATCGGCTACACCGGACAATCGCCAGAACGCCTCAAGAAACACATGGCGAACCAGCACACCTTCGACAAGACCACCCTTCTGGCGAGGGGCGGACCTTGTGATGGTGATTATTATGGCTTGCCATGGCCGTCCTGGGGCACGCCCGAGATGGGACATCCGGGGACACCGATCCTCTACGACATCTCCAAACCGGTGGCGGAGGGTGGCCTGTGCTTCCGGGCCCGTTTCGGCGTAACCGCTCCGAAGCAGTGGGCCAAGGGCAATCCGGGCGCGGACAACTTGCTGGCGGTCGGCTCCTATCCCGTGGGCTCGGAGATAGAGGACGGGTATCCGGAGTTCACCATGGCGATGCTCCAGAAGCTCGGATGGGATGGGGAGCTCGCGGCCGAGGAGCGGGCGACCATCGACAAGATCGCGGGCGAGAAGACCAACTGGAAGACCGACCTCTCGGGCGGCATCCAGCGCGTCGCGATCAAGCATGGCTGCGCGCCGTTCGGGAATGCCAAGGCCCGCGCGGTGGTGTGGAACTTCCCGGATCCGGTGCCGTTGCACCGCGAGCCGCTCTACACCAACCGGCGTGACCTGCTACCGAAGTACGCCACGTATTCCGACAGGGTGATGTATCGCTTGCCCACCCGCTATGGCTCGATACAGGTGACGGATTTCTCCAAGGAGTATCCCATTATCCTGACCTCTGGGCGGCTGGTGGAGTACGAGGGTGGTGGCGAGGAGACCCGCTCGAACCCATGGCTCGCCGAGCTCCAGCAGGACATGTTTGTGGAGATCAACCTGAGGGATGCCAACGATCTCGGCATCAGGGATGGCCAGATGGTGTGGGTCGAGGGTCCCGAAAAGGCCAAGGTCAAGGTTATGGCCATGCTCACGGAGCGGGTCGGCGTAGGCGTTGCCTTCATGCCGTTCCACTTCGGCGGTCACTTCCAAGGCAAGGACCTGCGTGAGAAGTATCCCGAGGGCGCCGATCCGTATGTGCTCGGCGAAGCGGCCAACACGGCCATGACCTACGGGTACGACTCGGTCACCAACATGCAGGAGACCAAGGCCACCCTCTGCAAGATTAATCGAGCTTAAGGAGACCACGCAATGGCAAGGATGAAATTCCTTTGTGATGCAGAGCGTTGCATCGAATGCAATGCGTGTGTGACTGCGTGCAAGAACGAGCACGAGGTGCCTTGGGGCATCAATCGTCGGCGCGTCGTAACGATCAATGACGGCAAGCCCGGCGAGCGCTCGATCTCAGTGGCCTGCATGCACTGCTCGGACGCGCCTTGCGTGGCGGTGTGCCCGGTGGATTGCATCTATAGCACCGAAGAGGGCGTGGTGTTGCATTCCAAGGACCTGTGCATCGGCTGCGGTTACTGCTTTTATGCGTGCCCGTTTGGCGCGCCGCAGTTTCCGCAGGTGGGCAATTTCGGATCGCGCGGCAAGATGGACAAGTGCACCTTCTGTGCTGGCGGTCCGGAGGAAAACCACTCCGACGCCGAGTTCAGGAAGTATGGCCGCAACCGCTTGGCCGAGGGCAAGCTACCGCTTTGCGCGGAAATGTGCTCGACCAAGGCACTGCTCGCCGGCGACGGCGATGTCGTCTCCGACATCTACCGCGAGCGTGTCGTGGGCCGTGGCTTCGGCTCAGGCGCTTGGGGTTGGGGCCGCGCCTATCCGGGTCAATCCGGCTAGGGCCGACAAGACCTGATCAACAAGGCGGCACCAGACGTGTCGCCTTGTTCCTACAGTTTGCCTTAGGAAGCGAACAGCTTGAGGCGCGCTTGAAAATCTTTGCGAGCGAGATTGATGCTGGCATCGTCTGTACATTGGACGGTGCGGCGTGGTCAATTTGCTTGCGGGAAGCACGCTCATGAGACCGGGCGCCTTCATTATTGCAATTGCGGGTTGCGTGATGCTTGGGCTCGCCGCCTGCGATGATGGTCCCAAGCCGCTCGAAAAGGGCACCTACAAGGGCGAAGTCGATACGACGTTGAGCGATGAGCAGCGCAAGGCCTTGCGCCAACGCGGCCTTCGGCAACGTCAATAAGGAAAGCACCAATGGGCCCGACGCCCAATGCACCATGGTCGAGTAGTGGGAGTAGGAGGCATGACGGCACGCACTATGGAAGTAAAGGCGCGACGTCTGATCGCGTTCGTCCTTTTTGCGCTGGTCCTGACAATCGGCGTGTCCAGCAATCAGCGTGACGCCAATGCACAGTCGAGCGTTCGCCCGCCGGCAAATGCTACGATCAGCGCGACACCGTCGCCAGGCCTGGGCCGCGGATCGGTTCCGTCTCGGGCAGCCGCACAGACCGACGTGCGCGAGGGCCGTGTGCCGGGCGGCTCGCTGGGCAATTCGTCGAACTCGGAATTTTGGCGGGCGATGCGCCAAGGCATCTCCGGGACGGTTTCCATCGGCGATAAGAAAGCGGGCCAACTCATCCAGTCGGAGGGTGACGCGTGGCGCGGGCTGCGGAACAGCAAGTATTCCCAATACGGCATGCTGACCATCATGGCGATGGTGGTTTTGCTCTTCATCTTCTGTGTGCTGCGCGGGCCGATAACCATCGAACATGGCCGCAGTGACCGCCTAGTCGAGCGCTTCGATAACATCGAGCGCATGGGCCATTGGCTACTGGCGGTGTCCTTTATCATCCTCGCCATCACCGGCCTCAACATCATTTGGGGCAAGCATTTCCTGCTGCCGATAATCGGTAAGCCGGCGTTCGCCACGATCACGCAGACCGGCAAGTGGCTGCACAACTATGTTGCTTTTGCATTCATGATCGGACTTGTCTGGATCTTCGTGCAGTGGGTGCTGCAGAACTTCCCGAACCGGCACGATATTGTCTGGCTGTTGAAGGGTGGCGGGCTATTTTCCAAGGGCGTTCATCCACCGGCGAGGAAATTCAATGCCGGCCAGAAAATCATCTTTTGGCTGGTAATTCTCGGTGGCGCGTCGCTCTCACTGTCGGGACTCTCGCTCATGTTCCCGTTTGAAATGACGCTCTTTTCCAAGACATTTGCCCTCATGAACAGCTGGTTTGGAACCAGCCTGCCGACCGAGCTCACGGCCATCAACGAGATGCAGCTCAGTCAGATGTGGCACGGCATTGCCGCGTTCATCATGATTACCGTGATTATGGCGCACATCTATATCGGTAGCATCGGCATGGAAGGCGGCTTCGATGCCATGGGCACGGGCATGGTGGATGAAAACTGGGCCAAGGAACACCACAACCTCTGGTACAAGGAGGTCGTGGACCAGGCGAAAGTGGACGAGGCCGCGGGCAGTGCCGATAAGGCACCTCAGCCGGCCGAATAACGACTGGGGCTCGTTTGCACCAAATGTCGCTCAGGCATCAGCATGGGATCCTGCGCTCGCTTGCATGTTTCGCGTTCTTGCTAACGTGCGCATCGCACGGTGGTGGCACCATGGCGCGTGCGGACGGCGAAGGTGGTGAGCAGGCTGGGAGCGGAAACCTCGTCGGCCATGGTGGACCCGTTCATGCCGTTCGGCTCAATGCGGACAAGTCGCTTGTGCTCACAGGCAGCCTCGACAACGCAATGATGGTTTGGGATCTGACGGCGCATCCACCCAAGGCGCTCAAGCGGTTCGACGACCACGACGGCTGGATCAAGGCGGTGGCATTGTTGCCAGATGACGGTCGGGCGCTCGCGGCCGAGGGCGGCGGGAAAATTCGGCTGTGGGATTTGAACTCGGGCCAAGCGTTGCACGTTTTTTGGGGCCACCAAGCCGAGGTCTCCGCCCTTGCCGTCTCGCCCGACGGGCGTCGGGCGGCATCGGCAAGCACCGATCGTACGGCACGGCTGTGGAACCTGGAGACATTGGCGCCAGGGCCTGTACTCGAGGGGCACGGCGGACCGGTCAACTCAGTCTCGTTTTCCGACGATGGCGCGTTGGTCTATACCGCGAGCTACGATGGCACGATAAGGGTTTGGGCGAGTGTCGGCGGCGAATTCAAGCGCGTCCTCTACCGCCACGGCTTCGGCATCAACGTCCTGCAATTGATATCCGGCGCCGAGCAAATCGCGTTCGGATCGCTCGACGGTCAATCGGGCATCGTCGATTTGGATTCAGGCGACGTGGTCCATGAATTCGAGCGCCAAAATGGACCGGTTCTGGCGATGGCATTCCAAGACAAACCGGGATTGCTGGCGGTCTCCGGCTCGGCGAAGAACGGTCGTAACGTGGTCGGCATGATCCGAGTCTGGCGAGTGGGGGATTGGGCTCCCATCGAGACTTACGAGGATCCGCGCGGACCGATCTGGGCAATGGACTTCGGTATCGACGGTAAGGCCATCTACTACGGTGGCAAGGACGATTTCGTCACCAAATGGCAGGTCAAACCGCGCAAGCCGTTCGAGCCGCTTCAAGGGCCAATTCCGCGTCGGTTCGAGCTGTCGGAGGCGGCCTCGCTCGGCGAATTGCAGTTCGCGCGCAAATGTAGCCTATGCCACACGTTGAAACCCGACGGCAAGAACCGGGCTGGGCCGACGCTTTACAACCTGTTCGGGCGCCGCGTGGGCTCGCTAGCCGGTTATCCCTACTCCAAGGCGCTGCGCGGCAGCGACATCGTGTGGTCGGAGGAAACCATCGCCAAGCTCTTCTCGCTCGGTCCGAACCACTATCTGCCGGGCACAAAGATGCCCTTGCAGCGCATCAAAGATGGTAAGAAAATCGACGCGCTCATTGCCTATCTCAAGACGGCGACCAAAAAGAGAGAGGGCGCGACGTCTTCACAGGGGAATTGACATGAAATTCTTGCTAGTTAGCGCAAGCCTCGGAAATCACTGTATTCTCTGCGTTTCCTAGCCATATACTGGTTGACATTGCTGGTTGGCACATGCCGTGATTTGGAATGGTTAATCAACAGTTAAGACTGGTTGTGATAGTGAGTTCCCCATGAAGCTTCCAAAATTCATGGTGCAGAAGCACTCGGTGTTCTGGATGTCAAAGACGGTGCCGCGCCCGTTACGTGAGCGTGTCGGCAGGACGCACATACAGGTGAGACTAGGCTCCGACTTGAGAGCAGCCAAGCGAGCTTTGTCCAGAGCCGCGCTTTATGCCGACAGCGTTATCCAAGCAGCACGTGACGAGGTAGACGCAGAGCGCCAAGACGAAGACCCTCTTAAGCTCGCTCTCCAGTTACGTCAGCATTATCTCGACGTCACCTCCGACCCCGACCACGATTGGGATGAGTGGCAGGCACCCATCGGTCACTTCACAGACGAGATCGGGGAGAAGCACGGCAAAGAGGCCGCCAAGATGGTCTGGGACATAGCGACCACTAAGACGACACCTGTGCTTGCCTTGGTGGATGCGTGGAACGCCTCGGCCGGGATCAAAGAAGTCACCGCCACGAAGCGCCGCCAAGAGATCGAGAGGTTGGCCGGTTGGCTGACGGAACGAGGCATCGCAACCCTCGACGGAGTGACCCGCAAGGTTGCCGCCGAGCGTGTCCAGGACTTGATTGCAGACGGTCTTCTGGCGTCGTCTATTAATCGGATTGTGACGATTTTCGCCTCGTACTGGCGCTACGCGATCTCTGCGGGTGCCGCCAAGGCAGACGTCTGGGCAGCACTGCGGGTCAAGGACAAGCGTGGGAGACAGCGTCGACGCGGCCTTACAAACAAAGAGCTGGCCCACCTCTTGGCGTCCGCCGAGGGTGACCCGTTCATGCACGACGTCGTCTTGACGCTGGCCCTGAGTGGACTACGTGTGGATGAGCTTGCGCACTTGACTGTCGATGGGGTCAAGTCACATCCGATTACGTATTTCGATA
>JAUVMS010000200.1 GCA_030600135.1 Hyphomicrobiales bacterium
CTCGATGCGGCGGAATGAACTGATGACTTTGCGTTGGACGCATCAAAGTGAACATGTGGGTGTGAAAGGCCGAGGAACAGGCAATGTCAAAGCTCGATAAGACGACGACGGTCGGCTACTACCCTGGTTGCGCGCTTGAAGGGACAGCGCACGCCTATAATCGTTCAACCAAGGCGGTGGGCAAGAAGCTCGGTCTCAAATTGAAAGAGGTGAAGAACTGGAATTGTTGCGGGGCGATGGAGGTGAAGAACATCGATCCCAAGATCCAAACCTATCTGTCCTCGCGGGTGCTCTCCAATGCGGTCAACCTCAACGGGCTCGATGTGGTGATGGCGCCTTGCAACGGCTGCTATCACAACCTCAAAAAGGCGGAATACGACCTCGCCGCAGACGCCGAGAGTCGTGATGTGGTGGACCGGTTGTCGGCAAAGGCGGGGCACAAGACCTACGAGGCCGGCCAAGCGCGGACGATCCATGCGCTCGACTGGATCAAGGAAGCCATCGGCGAGGAGGAACTTGCAAGTCGGATCAAGAATTCGCTCGAAGGTCTCAAGGTCGCCAACTATTATGGCTGCATGTACACGCGGCCGCGCCATATCTTTCCGGAGAAGGATCAGGGGCCGGGCTCGGAGTCGACATCGCAACCGCATTTCATGGACGACCTGCTGGCGGCGGCGGGGGCCGAGAACGTCGACTTTCCACTCAAGACCGCGTGTTGCGGTGGGGCGCACACACTTTCGGATTCCGACACTTCGACCAAGCTCGTCCTCAATATATTGGAGGCGGCAGAGGCGGCTGGGGCGGAGGTAATCGCAACGGAGTGTCCGACCTGCCACACCGGCCTCGAGATACATCAGGTTCGGGCCGAGAAGGTTTTCGGCCGGAAGACAAGCGTCAAAATCCTCTATTTCACGCAGCTCCTGGGATTGGCGCTTGGTATCAGGCCGCGTCGACTCGGCGTGCAGGAGAATATTTCAGATTCGATGGATCTCATTGTCGAGAAGCGGTTGCTGCCTTAGGACGACCGACCGCCTGGCGGGCAAGCAGAACCAGGAGCAAATACCGTGGTGACGGTTTTCGGGGCGAAGTACAGCGTTTATACCCGAATTGTGCGCTTGGCACTGGAGGAGAAAGGGGTTTGGTATCGCTTTAGCGAAGTGGATATTTTTGCCGAGGCGGAGGTCCCGAAGGCGTATTTTGATCGCCACCCGTTTGCCAAGATCCCGGCCTTCGAGCACGAGGACTGTCGACTTTACGAGACGGGCGCCATTGCGCGCTTTGTCGATGAAGCTTTCGATGGGCCAGACTTGCAACCCAGTTCAGCCGTGGACCGCGCGAGGATGAACCAAGTGATCTCGATCGCGGACAGCTACGGGTACCCGAAACTCGTCTGGGATATTTTCGTTGAGCGAAAGCGCAAGGAGGACGAAGCGAACGAAGAGCGCATCATTGATGCGCTGCCCTTTGCCGAGACGATTGTGGATGAGCTATCGCGGCTGAAATCCGATGATCAATGGCTGGCAGGAGCGCAGCCGAGCCTCGCCGACTGCTATGTGGCACCGATGCTCGTCTTGTTTCGCCTGACGCCGGAAGGTGGGGCGATGCTTGTGGAAAACCAAAATTTGGGCGACTGGCTGGATCGCTTTTGTGCCAGAGCCTCGGCGGTGGCGACGCAGTTTCCAATCGAAGCAAGTGGGTTGAACAGCAAATGAGGCCACTTGATCAGATTGAATCTCGGATCGACGAGATCGCGGACGGTGGCGTGATTGGGCCGACCGAGGCCGCCGATGAGCTCATGCAACTCGGCGAACAGGTGCTCGAGCATTGGATTGTTGGCCGGTTCGAGGAGCCGACGATGGCAACCCGCGAAGGATTTCGGCTGCTGGCCCTGCATCGCCAGGGCGCCAGGGGCGAACCGTCGTTCAATGCCTGCCGCGAGACCTGCCGCGAGTTGGCCTATCACTACAATCTCGTGCAGGCTGACCCTCAGGCCGCAGAGGTGCGCCAGCGCGTTCGCATGGCGGGGCTCATCGCCAAGCACCTTTGCCTATTCGTTTCCGGCAAGATGCAAGTGGAGGGGCTCGGCACTTTTTGTTGCTCGTCACGGCCGCTTCGAGCAGGCGGAAAGTAGCAAACCGACAGGTGCTGATCGGTCAGCGAGGAGCGGGCAATTACCCGCGTTCCAGGGCTTGAACAGCAGAGAGACGCTTGGTAGCAGAGGTTGGTGGCCTCGATCCTGAAACCCTGCCGTATGGCAGTTCCTCAGCGGGCGAAGTATTATGGGAATAATAGCCATTTTGAGGCAAACAACCGACGACGGAGACTGATCATGCCTACGGTTCGCGGGTGCCATCTTCCGGAAGACCGGCTTTATGACGTGGAAAATCACATCTGGTTTCAGGAAACGGGTGATGGAAATGTTCGCATCGGCATGACGTCGGTTGCGACAGCGATGGCGGGTCAGCTCGTTGCTTTTACTCCGAAAAAGGTGGGGCGTTCGGTCAAAGCCGGCAAATCATGTGCGACCGTCGAGTCCGGCAAATGGGTGGGACCGGCCAAATCGGCGGCGGCCGGCGAGGTGATTGGCGTCAACGAGGCCATGAAGAACGATCCCTCGCTCGCCAATACCGACCCCTATGCCAATTGGATGGTCGAATTGAAGCCCGAGGATTGGGATGGCGTGAAGCCGACACTTACGACCGGAGCGGACGTCGCCGGGCCCTATGAGAAAAAGATGGAGGCCGACGGCTTTAGCGGCTGTGCATAAGGCGACTGGTGCCGGACTGGGCATGCGCGGGCTAGCCTTGAAGACACCATGTTTGGCGACGGCGAGCGTAACATCGCCGGGACGCGACCTTGCACCACCGGCTCGCGTTGCGACGGCAAATGCGGTTGCGCCTTGAGCAGTAGTCGCAGCCGCGTGTTTGTCGGGGGCGCCCAATTTCTATTGCAGTCCCGCCTTTCGAAAATCGTCGAGAAGTGCAGCCAACACTTTCTCATCCCGAATTGGCTGGGATTTGCTCCAACGATCGATCGAGAAGTCGGGGTTCAGGGTCTCCACCTCGACAGCTTGCCACTCGGCTTCATCGGGCAGTCCCAATCTCATGTAAGTGGAGATGAGGAAAAGTCGCGAAAAGAGAGAGTGGGGATTGCGAGCGGCGGCCTGCTCGAGGATTTTTCGCGCCGCGTCGTTGTCACCCATGAGGAGATACGACATTCCGATGACATCAAGGCTCGCAGCCGCCAAATGTGGATCGAATAACTTAGCGATTTCCATGGTGGCCAAGGAACGCTTTGGCTCGCCGATATGATCGTAGATCCAGGCCAACAACCCGTAGCCGTCGGCAAACCCTGGATCCAAACTGACGGCCCGCTTTGCCGACGTTTGTGCGGCGTCATATTGCCTGTCATAGAGATAGGCAAACGACAGAGCCCAATGGGTTTGCGGGATTGTGCCGCCCAACGAAACCGCCTTGCCGGCGAGTTCTAGGGCTCTTGCGATGTCCTCGGTCGGTCTTGCACTCCACCCGAATGTCACGCCGACGGTGTATGAGACAGAGAGCGCGCTATAG
Organism: Hyphomicrobiales bacterium; assembly: GCA_030600135.1. Classification (GTDB taxonomy): domain Bacteria; phylum Pseudomonadota; class Alphaproteobacteria; order Rhizobiales; family JAUVMS01; genus JAUVMS01. The sequence goes on from JAUVMS010000200.1 coordinate 3,573, forward strand.
GCGCGGGCGAACGCAGGGTCGTGCCGGATGGCATCTTCAAACACTTGCCTTGCTTGGCGGTACTCGGCGGTGCGGATGAGGCGTTGACCCTGCAGGAACAGGTCATACGCCTTAGGATTGGTCGATCGCGTTCGCTCTGAGCTGATGGTCTTGGATATCGGGATCTTGCTGGAAAGAACGGCGATAATTTCGTCTATGACTTCGTCCTGCAGGACGAAAATGTCAGAGAAGGATTTGTTGAAGCGCTCGGCCCAAATATTTTCTTCTGTCGAGGCATCGACAAGCTGGGCATTGATCCTGACCCGATCGCCCGCCCGGCGGATGCTGCCCTGCAGTATGTAGCTAATTCCAAGGTCGTGCGAAACTTTTCTGGGCGAAACATTTTGCCCCTTGTACCTGAATGCGGAGTTTCGGGAGACAACAAAGAGGCCGGGCAGCTTGGAAAGATCGGTTGTCAGGTCTTCGGTTATTCCGTCGGCGAAGTATTCTTGGCTCTCGCTGCCGCTCATGTTGACAAATGGGAGGACGACGAGGGAGGGACGTTCGATCTTTGGCAGCTCCGACTGCAGGCCGACGGTAGGCCCACCGCCTGTGAATGAAACATACCACCAGGCGAGCCCTGCCAGCAGGGCCAGTACCGTGAGCCCAAGGGCCGCGATCCGAGGGATAGATCGGTCAGCCGCGGCGATCGGCTCAATAGCGGCGACCAATTTTTCCGCCCTTTCGTCGAGAACCACTCGGTAAATGGAAACCGGTTCGGCAATGTTCTTGACAACGCGCTCGCCTAGGCTCTCGAACGTGAGATCGAGTTTGTCTTTGACCTGATTGTAGACATTGCGAGCGACACACACGCCGCCAGCATCCGACAAGCGCTCGAGACGTGACGCGATGTTGACGCCGTCGCCAAAGATATCGTCGCCGTCAGCGATGATATCGCCAACGTTAATGCCGACGCGGTAGACGATTTGGTTATCTTCGGGAACGGTGGTGTTTCGCGCCCGCATGGAACATTGTACGTCCACTGCGAATGCGACGGCGTCCACCGCGCTGGCGAACTCCATCAAGACGCCGTCACCCATCAATTTTATTATTCGGCCGTGATGGAGATTGCGTTTCGGCTCGATCAGCCCCCGTCTCAATCGTTTGAGGAGCGCCAAAGTGCCCGGCTCGTCCCTGCCCATAAGTCGGCTGTAGCCAACCACGTCGGCAGCGAGAATTGCCGCGAGCCTTCGATCCATGAAGATCCCCGATGTAACGGGTCAAGGCTTGCATAATAGCGGATTTACTTTGACAGGCCGAGAGCTGAACATTTTCGCTCCGGCATATGGTGCAATTCTCCAACGTCGCAAATGCATTGCCATTTGTGAGGGTTGAGCCACGCGCCATCGCCTTGACGGCACAACAGCCGCCGGCGTGGAGGGCGGGCGATGATCAGCGCACCATGTATTCCGGCCTGCTGGTCGTTGCGGAGAAGGTTTGTTCAAAAATTTTCCTTCTTGCGCGCGAAATGCTTGAATAGATTGTTGTGATGAGCGCTCGACCACAGGGCTCGCATCGTCTGCCTGGACGTGAACCGCGATATTCTGTCGGGCGAGCATCAGAGAACCGATCCCAAAAGCTGCCATGTTGGGTTATCGTGTACGTGGTTGGTCGAGGCAGCCAAAAAGGGCCATGGATACAGGACTTCGGAAAGTCGGTCTGACATGTTCAATCCAGTGACAATCGTGGCAAATCACTTAGGTGATTATCTTGCACACCTCTACCTTCAATATTTTTCCGATAGGAAGCCTGAGTATGCTGCGTACTTGGGTGGTGCGGCGAGACTGATCCTGGAGCGCATCGGGAATTCGGACGCGCTATACCATGACGTTGAACATACGCTGATGGTGACGCTGGTCGGCCAACAGATCCTGCGCGGTCGATTGCACTGCCAGGCGCTGACACCCGATGATTGGCTGCACTATACGTGTGCGTTGCTGGTCCACGACATCGGCTATGTCCGCGGTGCCTGCGAGGGCGATACGCAAGACGAAGTCGTGATTGATGGCGAGGGGCGACGGATCGCGCCCGCCAAAGGTGCTTCCGATGCCTCTTTGGCTCCCTATCATATCGAGCGCGGCATGATTTATGCGCGTGAGCGATTTAGTGGGTCCCCGTTTATCGACGAAGAGCGCATTGTGCGGGCAATCGAGCTCACTCGGTTCCCAGTCCCGGATGACAAGGAATATGCGGCGACCGATACGGAGCCCGGATTGGTTCGTGCCGCGGATTTGATCGGGCAAATGGCGGACCCGTTTTATCATCGCAAACTCAATGCGCTTTATCATGAGTTTGTCGAGATTGGTTTCGCCGAGAAGTTGAATGTCTCCAATCCAGCGGAATTGTGCGAGAAGTTTCCAGAGTTTTTCTGGAACAATGTGGAGCCCTATATACAACCCGCCCTGCGATATCTAGAATTCACCATGGAAGGCAAGCAGTGGGTTGCAAATCTGCAGAGCAACGTGTTTCAAGTCGAGCACAGTAAGCGCCGGTTCGGACCGTTTGCTGGAAAATAATTGATGCCGGAGCCGTTGTCCCTTGCGAAGTTAAGATGAATTTCGGCATCCACTGCGCACCGATCAGGTCAACCGGAACGCTTCTATGCGCTGTTCTTTTCCCTTCACCCTGAATGTACCTTCCGACGTGGTTGGAATGTCGGGCGGCAGGAATTCTGCCGTTGTGCCGCTGAGCAAAATCGTGACCTCGGCATCTGGGGCGACCTCCTTGCCCAGCGCTTCCAATCGTTGACAGCCGTTCACGACGTCTCCCACCACCGTATAGTTCGTTCTGGTCGGCGTGCCGATATCGCCGACCACGAGCGGGCCGGTGTGAATGCCTATTCGCAGGCGCACGGGTGCCAATCCGCTGGCCTGGCGATCGATGTTGTCCTGCTC
>JAUVMS010000461.1 GCA_030600135.1 Hyphomicrobiales bacterium
ACACGAGTTCTTCAACAGCCTGCTAGGCCATCGTCGTGATCAATTCGCAGGAGTGAGATCATGCCGCGCAAGGTGCTGTTCATCACCGCCGACCAATGGCGTGGCGGAGCGCTCGGCTGCCTCGGCCATCCGGCGGCCCGGACCCCAAACCTCGATCGCCTGGCGCAAGAGGGGGCCTTATTCGCAAGTCACTTTTCCTGCTCGGCGCCGTGCGGACCTGCCCGCACCACCCTGCTTACCGGGCTCTATCCCTTCATCCATCGCTCGGTTCGCAACGGCACGCCGCTCGACAAACGCCACACCAACCTTGCCCTGGAAGCCCGCCGCGCCGGTCTCGATCCAGTGCTGTTCGGCTATACCGATTCATCCGCCGACCCCCGTGCTCTTGCACCGGACGACCCACGCCTCAGAAGTTTCGAGGGCATCCTGCCTGGCTTTCGTCTCGAGGCCTCGCTGAACGAGAACAACCTCACCGGCTGGCTCACCGAGCTCGCACGCAAGGGCTACGATATGCCAGCCCGCCATATGGACGTTTACAAGCATCCCGGTTCGCCCGACGTCATGGAACGCTTTTCGCGAGGGCCCGCGGTTTTCAAGGCCGAGGACAGCGAAACTGGCTACATCGCCGACAAGGTGATCGATTACCTACGGCTCCGGCACAAAGACGACTGGTTCATTCATGCCGTCTTCTTGCGCCCGCATCCCCCTATCATCGCACCCGAGCCCTACAACCGCTTGATCGACGCCAGTTCCGTGCCCCGGCCTGTCCGCCACGAGACGCGTGACGCAGAAGCGGCGCAACACTGCTCGCTCGCCCTCTGGCTGCAACAGCAATCAAATCCCGACTATTTTGAAAGCCAGGTCGACGTTCAAACCGTCCCGGAAGAAGACCGCGACGCCATTCGGGCGGTTTACTATGGGCTGATTGCCGAGGTCGACACCCAGATCGGCCGCGTTCTCGAATACTTGCGCGAAACCGGTGAATACGACGAGACCCTCATCATATTCACCTCCGATCATGGGGAGATGTTGGGTGACCATTGGTGCTGGGGCAAAGGCGGATGGTACGACGCCTCGAATTCTATTCCCCTGATTGTCCGCGATCCGAATGTTCCCGCCGCCGCGCGCAACCGCACAATCAATGCAATGACGGAATCGGTCGACATCATGCCGACGATTCTCGAATGGCTCGAGTGCGAGGTGCCACAAGAGTGCAACGGGTTGGGGCTAACCCCATGGCTGCAAGGCAATCCTCCCGATCTTTGGCGTTCATCGGTGTTCTGGGAATTCGACTACAGAACGCCGGGCACATTGCTGGTCGAGAACGCCCTCGGGCTCACACCGGATCAATGCACTCTGAACGTCATCCGCGACGATCGCTACAAGTACGTCCATTTCACCGCCCTGCCGCCCCTCCTATACGACTTGCAAGAGGACCCAAACGAGCTGGAGAATTTGGCGCAAGACCCGAGCCATGCCAGCATCATCGCGGAGTACGCTCAGCGCCTCCTCTCGCACCGCATGCTCCATGCTGAGCGAACCCTGACCAACGCCATGCTCACACCCACGGGCGTCGAGGAATACAAGGGCCAGCGCGGCCTGCCGAATGCCCTTCGAGCAACCTGACGAACCCAACAAGTCTTGCCTTGCACGACAAAGCCTCCCATTCTCGGTGACTATGAATGGCGCAGCAATGGAATGGATTGTAAGCCGTGTGCCAGCACCAGCTACCGGAGTCGCTTTGGGCGGCTACAGCTAGGCCAGCGCCCGACACAGTGGCACTGCGGGAAGACATCAGCGCAGATGTTGTGATCGTCGGCGGCGGATTCACCGGCTTGTCTGCAGCCCTCCACCTCGCCGAGCGCGGGACAGACGTTGTGCTGCTGGAGGCCGCGGAACCGGGATGGGGCGCATCCGGGCGCAATGGCGGCCAGGTCATCCCTGGGTTCAAACTTGAGCTCGCGGAGCTGGTTTCACGCTATGGCGAGGAAAAAGGCCGACGTTTGTTTGCCGCCGCCGGCACGTTTCCCGACCTCGTCTTTGATTTGATCGAGCGCCATCAAATTGAGTGTGCGGCCGCACGCGCGGGTTGGATCCAGGGTGCCCACTGCACTTCGGCACATGATCATCTGGAGAGGCGATGTGACAGTTGGGCAGCGCTGGGCGCTCCGGTCGAGATGCTCGATCGCGTCGAGACGGCCCACTTGCTCGGAACCGAATGGTACACGACGGGCTTCATTGACCGTCGTGGTGGCGGCCTCAACCCGCTTGGCTATGCACGCGGTCTTGCCCACGCCGCCATCGCTGCCGGTGCCCGCATCCACGGACAAAGCACGGTGCAATCCATCGAGCAAGAAGGTGGCGCGTGGCTGGTTCGAACGGCGGGCGGTGCCGCTCGGGCACAAAACGTTCTGCTCGCAACGAACGGCTATTCCTATTTGGCTGGCGGTTCGGGCCCTTGGCCCAAGCTCGCCGAGAGCATCATACCGGTCCACAGCTATCAAGTTGCGACGCGGCCCCTTTCGGACAACATCCGACGAACCATCCTGCCCGAGGGCCAAGTGTCCTCCGATCTGCGCCGACTTCTCGTCTACTTCAGGCTCGATCCCGAAGGCCGCTTTGTCATGGGTGGTCGTGGTGGTCTCGACGGATCGCTTGATCGCGCCAAGTTCGCCGGCGTCATCGCCTCCATTCGCGATCTCTTTCCCCAGATTGGCGACCCGGATCTTGCCTTCTTCTGGAATGGACAAATCGCCATCAATTTGGATCACATGCCGCACATACACCCCCTCGCGGAAGGCGCCCTCGCCGGGCTCGGCTTCAATGGTCGCGGAGTCGCTGCTGCCACGGCCATGGGCAAGGCCCTTGCTGACAAGATCTTGGGCGTGGCCGACGATGACCTGCCATTTCCCGTGGAGCCGCTCAAGGCCATTCCATTCCATGGGCTGCGACTACCGGCCATGCACCTCGCGGTCGCCTGGAAGCGCTTTCGTGACGCCCAGGAGCGCCGCTCCGGTTGAGGGAGTGCGTTCGGCTAGAGTTCGCGCCCGAGCTTGCGACCCTCATAGAATGCGTAAGGCGCTTGTCGTGGCGCGACGCCATCGCCGATCGCATGGACCTCCGCCACACGGCCCTCGAGCGCCAATGACAGGCCGTCATCGGCCATGTTCGTCATTGCCAGCACGAGAGCGTCGGCATCGATGCCTATCGTCTCACCGCTGAGGAACGACAGCACACTCGCACCATCGCCGTGCCATTCGGTGATGGCGCATTCCACCATGAAGA
>JAUVMS010000279.1 GCA_030600135.1 Hyphomicrobiales bacterium
CGGATTGCTGCTGGCACCCCCTAGGAGAATCGAACTCCTGTTTCCAGAATGAAAATCTGGCGTCCTAACCACTAGACGAAGGGGGCTGACAAGATCGTGCGTCATATAGAAAGGTTTGCTGTGGCGCGCAAGGCCGCTCTCGCCGGTCGGACAGCTAACGACCCTGCTCTGACGGTTTGGCAACATCATCAATGATGAGATCGATGCGTTCACGGCCACGCCAGGTGTCTTTTTTCAAATGCCCCAGAACGTGCAAAGGCAAGCCGCCACTGTTCAATAGCGCATCGCCAACCGGCGTCGTGGCGGCGCGAAACGCGATTGCACTGAGCCTGCTCTTGTCGCCGGCCACCAGTGAGCAGCGTACGTGAGCCTCGCCGACGATCTTGGCGAAGTTGCAATAATGGGCGGGAAAGACGAAACGTGGGGTTGGGTTGCCGGCACCGTATGGCCCCGCGCGCTCGATGAGATCGACCAATTCCTTGGTCACCGCTCCGGCGGTGAGCGCCCCGTCGACTTCGAGCCCGGCTTCGTCGCGTGCCATGTCGACGGCGCTCTGGAGGCGTTCGATCAGGAAGGCCCGCACGTCCTCGAGCTTGTCGCGAGAAATTGTGACGCCGGCCGCCATGGTGTGGCCACCGCCTTTGATCAGTATACCGGCTGAAACCGCGGCGCGCACGGCCGCGCCGATATCAGCCCCACCGACGGATCTGAGCGAACCGGTACCTTCGTTGCCACGATCCCAGGCAATCACCATGGAGGGGCGGGAAAAGCGCTCGGTTAGACGGCTGGCAACGAGGCCCACCAGTCCCTTATGCCAATCCTCGGAGCCGGCGACGAGTAGCGGAAGGTCCGGCTCTGCATCCAAGGTCATCTCAGCCTCGACCAGCGCGGTCTGCAGGATCTCGTCCTCCATGGCCTTGCGCTCGCGATTGAGGCGGTCGAGCAGTTCCGCGATTCGTCCAGCCTCAAGTTCGTCGTCACATGAGAGCAGTTTGGAGCCAAGCGCGGCATCGCCGATGCGCCCGCCGGCATTGATCCGCGGCCCTAGCACGAACCCCAGGTGATAGGTGTTTGGCGGACTGGTCAGGCCGGCGACGTCGGCAAGGGCCCGAAGCCCCGTGTTGCGCCGCATGCGCATGACCTGCAGACCCTGCACGACGAAGGCACGATTGAGACCGGTCAGCGGCACGACATCACACACCGTGGCAAGCGCTACCAGGTCGAGCCATTCCAACAGGCTCGGTTCGTTACGACCGTCGCGGTACCAATTGCGTGTGCGCAGCGCACGAACCGTGGCCACCAAGACCAGGAACACCACACCGGCGGCACACAGATCGCCGAGGCCACTCAGGTCGTCCTGGCGATTTGGGTTGACGATCGCCGCGGTTTGCGGGAGTGCCTCATCGGCCTGATGGTGGTCGATAACGACGACATCGATGCCACGAGCGCGCGCGGCTGCGAGCGAGGTTTCGCTGGTGGTGCCGCAGTCAACGGTGACAATGAGCTCGGCACCTTCATCGATGAGCATCTCGATCGCAGTGGGGTTGGGGCCGTAGCCCTCAGTCATGCGATCGGGAATATAGATCCGCGGCTCGAGGCCATGGGCTGAGAGGAAGCGGCTCATCAGCGCCGAGGATGATGCCCCGTCGACGTCGTAGTCGCCAAATATCGCGATCTGCTGCCTGGCGACAATGGCCTCGCCCAAACGCTCGGCGCCAGTGGCGACGTCCCGCAGCGAACCCGGGTCGGGCATGAGGTTTTTAAGCCGGGGGTCCATGACATCGGCGACGTCATCAAGTCCAATGCCACGAGCCGCGAGAATGCGGCCTAGGAGTTCGGGCAATCCAAACCGCTGGCTGATGGCCGCTGCCAAGTTGGCGGCCGAGGCGTGGAGCCGATCGAACCACGCTAGGTCGCGCGCGGATTGGCTGACACCGAGGAAGTGCTCGCGCACTTCGGAGCGCATCGGTTGGGCATTGGGAAGCGCGGACATGGACACACCGCATTGTTGATCGCTTTGTCGTCACTAGCCCGATTCGCGCGGCGATAACGTGGCCTGGCCCGAATTTCTCACCGTTTTGCACGACCAGATGCGGCCAACTCACTAACTTTGGATATCGTCGAATTGATGCTCCGCCGCGATCCATCTAACGGTTTTGGTTGCCGAGCGCATGACTACCGTTTCCGTCTCGATCAGATTGGGGCGAAAGCGCACGCCCTCGAGCATCGAGCCGGAGGTGACGCCGGTGGCCGAGAAGATGACATCACCGTTCGCCAGCTCATCGCGGGAGTATTTGCGCTGGATGTCCGTGATGCCAATAATGGCCGCCCTTTCGGTATCTTGCTGCTTCATTGGGTAGAGGCGGGCCTGAATCTGGCCGCCAATACATCGCAGCGCAGCGGCCGCGAGGACGCCTTCAGGCGCGCCGCCGATCCCCATATAGATGTCGACGCCGGTCTCCTCCGGATCGGTGGTATGGATAACGCCGGCGATGTCGCCATCCCCAATGAGCTGAATTGCAGCGCCTGTAGCGCGCACCTCTTCAATGAGTTTTCCGTGCCGCGGGCGATCGAGAATGCACGCGGTTAGCTTGCTAATCCCAACACCCTTGGCCTTGGCGAGTGCGTTGAGATTGTCGCCCGGCGAGGCATCGAGGTCCACCAAACCTTCTGGAAAACCCGGGCCAATGGCGATCTTGTCCATGTAGATGTCCGGCGCGTGGAGGAGCGAGCCTTCCGTCGCGATGGCGACCACGGCCAATGCGTTAGGCAGGGCCTTGGCGCAGATGGTGGTGCCCTCGAGCGGGTCGACGGCAATGTCGACCTTGGGGCCGCCGCGACCGACCTCCTCGCCGATGAACAGCATCGGCGCTTCGTCGCGCTCACCCTCGCCAATGACGACGCGACCTGAAATGGCCAGGCGGTTGAGTTCGCGGCGCATGGCGTCGACGGCCGCTTGGTCGGCGGCCTTTTCATCGCCTCGACCACGCAAGTGCGCAGCGGCGATTGCCGCCTGCTCGGTCACACGAACAATTTCAAGGGTCAGCGCGCGATCCAGAATCACTTGGTCTGACGTCATCCATCTCCCCTCCAAGCCTCATCACCCGAATCTCACCGCAATTATCACAGATTCTCGATCCGGATCATCTGTGGCTTGTGAACAATATGACCATCCGCGACGATTGCCTCGAGCGCTTTGCGAATGGCGGCTTCCGTTGTTGGGTGGGTGATCAAGACGACATTGGTGAGCTCGCCTGGCGCGCGACCGGCGTCGATACCGGGCAGGGCGCGGTGGGCACGTCGTTGGACAATGCTTTCGAGCGAAACCTCTTGTTCGGCCATACGTCCGGCGATGGCAGCAAAGGCTCCGGGCCGATCGTAAACGGACATCCGAATGTAGTAGGCGCCTTCATGGGCCCGCATACGAGCGCGCTCCTGAGGCACGAGATCGGCTGCCGGCCTGACAAAGGCAGGCGTGCGGTCGCCGCGCGCAATATCCATGATATCGCTGACCACGGAGGAGGCCGTCGGGCCTGCTCCGGCGCCGGGGCCGACCAACATGATCGCACCGACATCGTCACCATCGACGGCGACGCAATTGGTGACGCCATTCACCTCGGCGATGGCGGAATGCTTTGGAACCATGGTGGGGTGGACACGCTGTTCGATGCCGGCATCGGTCTTGAGCGCGACACCGAGCAGCTTGATGCGGTAACCGAGTTCGTCCGCGGCATCGATGTCGGCGGGCGTAATGTTCTCGATCCCCTCGACGTAAATATCGTCAAACGCGACCTCGGTGCCGAATGCGATGCTGGTCAACAGCGCCAGCTTGTGGGCGGCATCAAAGCCGCCAATGTCAAATGTCGGATCGGCTTCGGCATAACCAGCGGCCTGAGCTTCGGCGAGAACATCGTCGAAGGCCCGCCCCTCGGTCATCATGAGGGGGAGGATATAGTTGCATGTGCCGTTCAAGATGCCATAGACGCGCCGAATCTCACTCGACCACAAGCTCTCGCGCAGCGCCTTGATGATGGGGATACCACCGGCGACCGCGGCCTCGAACTTGAGTGCTGCACCGCTTTTTTCGGCCAATCTTGCAAGCTCGGTCCCGTGATGGGCCAGGAGTGCCTTGTTCGCGGTCACTACCGATTTGCCGGACCGCAATGCTGCCTCAACGGCGTCATAGGCGGTGCCGGTCTCGCCACCGATCAACTCGATGAAGACATCAATATCCGGTGACACCGCCAACGCAACCGCGTCATCGACCCACTCGAAGCCCGAAAGATCAACACCGCGATCTTTTGTTCTGTCGCGGGCCGTGACGGCAACCAGTTGAATGCGGCGCGGCAATGCCGCTTGCAAGCGTTGCTGGCGCTCGTTGAGCAGCTTGACCACAGCTGCCCCAACTGTTCCCAGTCCCGCAATTCCCAGACGAATAGGTTTACTCATTGCTCGAAGTCACCGCCTCAATGTGGCCCAGTTGCTTGATTGCCGGAGTTTATGCCCGGTTTCAGTCAGCTGAGCGAGCATGATCTTGGGTCTAGAGACGATGACGTCGCAGTTCAAATAGTTTTCCACAAGCCGCGCGCTTTTGCAGCGAGAGCTAAAACAGCGCCGACTTCAGGCCGACGAGTCGCTGCGACGTTGGCGAAATCAAGTAGGCTATTTTCGTTTCTCGATTTCGGCCTCGGCGGAGCTGTTATGTGTTTCTTGGGATTTGGTCATCTCGTTGATGACGGTTTGCTGCTCCGCAGGTCTAAGCACATTCTCGGTTATCGTCTTGGCGCCAAATGTGCTGGGATAGGGCAGCTCGCTCGAGCACCCTGCGAGCAGGCTGGTCACTATGCCACCGCAAAGAAGTGCGCAGCGCAGGCTGATAATTCTCGATGTCACGACTTATTCGCTCCACCATCCCCAAGCAATAAACACGTTATCACGGTGTCGATTTAACAGATTCCCAGACAAAAGAACACGTTGTCATCGAAGCGCGCTATCACTAGAGAAGCTGCAGATAACTGTTAAAGCGAAAATTGCGGCCAAATTAGCCCGCACCCGTACCAAATTCGCGAAGGACGACGAGAGTCAAATGCAGAAAAAAGTCGGCCAGGACGGCAAGCACACCGAACGCGATCGCGCAGCTGACTACATGATCGGCGATCCAGAAGAATTCGCTCACAACATGGCACGCCTCGTCGAGGAGGGCAGCAAGGTGCTCGCTGGTCTCATCGAGCGCTCCGGACCAGGTAACGGTCCCTACAGCGGCAGCGGCGAGATGGGCGAAGCCATGAAGACTATGGGCGAAGTCTATCAGCACTGGCTCACCCAGCCGGCGCGCCTTGCCGAAGCGCAGAGCGATCTGATGCGTGGCTACGTGGAGCTCTGGAACAGCTCCATGATGCGGATGATGGGACAACCGGCCAAGCCCGTCGTCGAACCGGA
>JAUVMS010000427.1 GCA_030600135.1 Hyphomicrobiales bacterium
GGCGGCGGAGCCCAAGACCTTGATGATCATGATCCTGAAGCTTCAACGATCATTGTCGACAGGCGCAATCGACAAAGCCAGCTCGCCAGGGTACGGATCCAGCAGTACCAGGCGGTGGTGCAAGTCCTGAGATCCAGACCAAAGCGAACTCGCGCCTTCGACCTTCCGACCCTGCCCGAACCGATCGGGGAGCGGAGTACGTGGCTTCGAAATTGGACTTGCCGAACACCCGATTTCTCATCGATTTCCGGGTTCGAGCGACCAAGCCGCGCCATCTCGACGCCCACCAACCAAGATGCCGAAACACAAACAGCAATGAGGCGGCCCGGGCTTGAAGACCCATGCCGCCTGAAGTCATCGCTACTAATTGGATGGAGAATTAGATCTCGCGGTCCAAATCGGCTGGCATATATGTGGTGACCTCAAGGCCCGTCTCGGACTCATCGACCTCGGGCTTCTCCCACACCTTCTTTTCCATGGTTTCCTCCTTGTTTGACACCCACTCCATTCGTGAGCGCGTCATCACCTGCATCGCAAAGACGTTACATTTGCGGTTCCTACCGAACTATCAGTCTGATACCCGACCAGCACAACCATTGGCCAGTCACAAGTTCATGTCCGATTTGGAAACCAAATCACTTATAGCCAATCTCGCCACTTCATGTCAGCACGATGCGGATACTGAATAATGCTGTTTCTTAGATCGATCCGTTGCGAGACTACAATGCCGCACCGTGTCATGACAAGATCGATTTACAACCCTGACCTTCAGTAAGTGGGCTGCGGACAAACATGATCCGTGTCGAAATTTTCACTTTCAAATCAATGCGGATGCGGCGCAAACTAGAGTCAAGAAAACCATTTCCACGAGCGTCGAGATCCAGCAGGCTCCAATCTGCTGGGAGCGTTACGCAAGGCGGACCACACGTGCTAAATGCATCAAATTCAATGCGTTTGAGGCGAACCGGTATCTCTGGCTTGGCAATCGCGATCACGCTTATTTGCACAATCTTTGCGTCGCAGGCGCGGCCGGCGGCGGCGGCAACGGCGCAGGTCCGCTTGGCAGTTCTCAAATTCGGCACGGTCAGTTGGGTCCTCGATGTCATCAAACACCACGGCCTCGACCGAGACTTAGGCTTTGAACTCATCGTCACGCCGTATGCGGGGACGCTGGCCACCAAGGTCGCTCTGCAAGCCGGTGCAGCCGACATCATCGTCTCCGATTGGCTCTGGGTATCGCGCCGGCGCAGATCGGGCACCGACCTCGTCTTTCATCCCTATTCGACCGCCGTTGGCGCCATCATGGTGCCGGCCACTTCCACCATCCGCTCGCTTGCAGATCTCAAAGGAAAAGCCATCGGCGTTGCCGGCGGACCGCTCGATAAGAGTTGGCTCATATTGAATGCCTTTGCAGAAGAACAGACAGGACTGGACCTGCGCAAGGCGACACAGCCGGTTTTTGGCGCACCGCCGCTACTTGCCCAAAAGACCGAGCAGGGCGAACTCGATGCCGTGCTCAACTATTGGCACTACTGCGCCCGGCTCGAAGCAAAGGGCATGCGGCGCTTGATCGAGGTACAAACCGCGGCCCGTGGGCTCGGCGCCTCTGCCGACATACCAATGATCGGCTACGTGTTCACCGCCGCATGGGCCAAGGCAAATCCGGCGCTCGCGCGTGCCTTTCTTCAGGCAACCGAGCGGGCCAACAATCTCCTTATGACTTCCGATGCCGAGTGGGAGCGGCTCCGTCCGCTGATGCGTGTCAAAAGCGGTGCGACTTGGCGTGTATTGCGGGATCGCTATCGCGAAGGAATCCCAGATGCGGCGTCGGCCAACAGCGAGCGCGACGTATCCAGGCTCTTCACCATTCTTGCCCGCATCGGCGGCGACAAATTGGTCGGCTCAGGCACCGAGGTGGCACCCGGTACGTTCTGGACGGGATCGCAATAGGTGGTAGGCAAAGTTGTACCCATGACCCTGGCAAAGCGACACTATTCACTCCTATCCATTGTCAGTCTCTTGGTTCTCTGGCAACTCGCCGCTATTGCGTTCGCAAGCCCCATGCTGCCCGGTCCGCCAAAAGTTTTCGGGTTCATTGCAAACGAACTCGAAAGCGGAGAAATGCTGAAGAATTTGGGCCTCACGCTTTGGCGGGTGGCGGCGGCCTACATCATTGCCATCGTCGTCGGCAGCGCCATCGGCATCGCCATGGGCCGCTCTCGCCTCGTCGACCACGTTCTCGATCCATGGCTCATCGTCCTGCTCAACATCCCGGCATTGGTCGTCATTATCCTCGCTTACATCTGGGCCGGCCTGACCGAGGCCGCTGCCATTTCGGCTGTGGCGATCAACAAGATCCCAAACGTCGTGGTCACGTTGCGCGAAGGCGCCCGCGCCCTCGACCCCAATCTCAACGAGATGGCGCGCGCTTTCAGGATGTCGCGATCCGACATGTTGCGTCACGTCACGTTACCGCAGCTTCAGCCCTACTTCGCCGCCGCGTCGCGGTCCGGGCTCGCCTTAATCTGGAAGATCGTTTTGGTGGTCGAGCTATTGGGGCGCTCCAACGGCGTCGGCTTTCAGCTCCACCTTTATTTCCAATTGTTCGATGTCACCGGCATTCTCGGCTATACAATCGCCTTCGTCACGACCATGCTGTTGATCGAATATCTATTGGTTCAGCCTCTTGAACAACGTGCAACACGCTGGCGATCCCAGCCTGCTTGAAATCAGCATCGACGACAAAACCTACGCCGGCGCCAACGCCAGGCCGGTGCAGGCGTTGCGCGATCTTCAGCTGTCGGTCGCAAAAAACGCATTCGACGTGATCATCGGCCCGTCAGGCTGTGGCAAAACGACATTGCTCAGAATTCTCGCCGGCTTGGACGCGGATTTCAAAGGCACGATCCACGCCCCCACCGACCAACAGCTCGGCTTCGTCTTTCAAGAACCTCGCCTATTGCCATGGCGTACTGTCCGCGAAAATATTTGCCTTACGGCAGCACCCGGTCTCGACGAGGCCGAACTCGAGGATTTGGTTGGGGAGATGGGCCTGGCAGACGTCTTGGACCGCTTTCCGAGGGAGTTGTCGCTCGGGCTCGCCCGTCGTGTCGCCCTTGCCCGTGCCTTTGCTTCCCGGCCGGACTTGCTGTTGTTGGACGAGCCATTCGTTTCGCTCGATCAACCGACGGCCGAGCGCCTGCGCCGTATGCTGGTACGTGTTTGGTCGTCGCGACCAACGACAGCCGTCATGGTGACCCACAATCTGCGCGAAGCCTTGCAGCTTGCCGATCGGCTGATCATGCTCTCTGTCCGGCCTGCAAGGGTTCGCGGCGTATTTGGCATTTCGCGCCCTCGAGAGGCGCGAAGCGAGGATGATATTGAGGCGATGCGGCGCGAGATTATGGCTGAGTATCCCGATCTCGTTTGACAGAGCGGCTTCTGTCTTGCACGAGCCTCATCCACTCGGCGGCAGGCGATCATGGACTATAAGGCTAGGAACTGTTGCTCCGTCGGCCCCTTGAAGCTTAGCAGCCCGTTGAAAATGTCGGCGTCAGCTTCGGCCTTGCGGCAGGATAGCGATCGCCAGACAAACCGCCGAATCGCCGGCTAGTGCCGTCATCAGCA
>JAUVMS010000198.1 GCA_030600135.1 Hyphomicrobiales bacterium
CCACCACCCTGCCTAATCGTGCGGATATGTTCGCGACGCTCGGTCAGGATCTTGTGTGGATAAGACTGGTGCCCGACATCCCAGATCAGACGATCGTCCGGCGTATTGAAGACGTGGTGGATGGCCACCGTCAGTTCGACGACGCCAAGCCCGGCACCCAAATGACCGCCGGTCACCGACACCGCGTCGATCATTTCGCGCCTAAGCTCGTCGGCGAGCTGGCCGAGCTGTTCGTCCGGCAATTTTCGCAGATCCTCGGGCGAATTGACGTCGTCGAGTAGAGGCGTGTTACTGGTCATATGTTTTGTCATTCTTGATGTGCACGCACGACAGTTACGCGGGCAGCCCCCTCACAGTTCGCACCAAGCAAACGCTTGGTATATGGCAAGTTTTCATACGGCCCGAAACATAAGTAAAGGCGTATTATCGCTGACACGCTCTTAGTGGGGAAGCGTCGCCCCGCCGCCACTCTCACTGCTGGGCTCTTCCAACTCAATTGATCTGACGACCAAGCATTGCCCGTTGCAGAACAAGTCAGTTCGGGACATCGAGAGGTTCGGCTCCCGAAGGACTTCCAGAAGCATCGAGCGTGAGCTTTTCCACCTTGGCCTCGGCCTGTTTCAAAAGGCCATCGCAGTGCGCACGCAACGCTTCGCCGCGCTCGTAGATTGCAATGGATTCCTCAAGCTCGACATCGCCGCGTTCCAGCCGCGCCACAATTTGCTCGAGTTCCTGCAGGGCGCGCTCATAGCTCATGGTTTTGATGTCGGTATTCTTGGCCGCTTTGCTCATGCTCTTCTTCCTTACTTGTTCTCGCAATCTGTTCGTATTGTGCCGCCTCGTCCGGTCGACCTCAGGCGCCGGCATCCATCAGCACGCGGACATGCACGCCGACCGACTTTGCCAACCCCATCAGGTCATAGCCCCCTTCAAGCATCGAGACGACACGGCCGCCCGCATGTTTGTCGGCCATCTCCACCACCTGTTGCGTCACCCAGGCAAAATCCTCTTCGACCAATCCGATGTTGGCAAGCGGATCGTCGCGATGCGCATCAAACCCGGCGGAGATCAACACGAGATCGGGGGCAAAGTTGTCGAGCGCCGGCAAAATGCGCGATTTGAACGCCTCACGGAACTGATCACCGGCATCGCCTGGGCGTAGCGGCGCGTTGAAGATATTGCCCACCCCCGTTTCGGACAACGCACCAGTGCCTGGGAAAAGCGGCATTTGATGGGTCGAGGCAAAAAACAGCTCATTGTCGGACCAGAAGATATCCTGGGTCCCGTTGCCGTGATGCACGTCGTAATCGACCACGGCGACGCGCTCGACCCCGTGCTGCTTGCGGGCATAGAGTCCCGTGATGGCGACATTCGAGAAGATGCAAAATCCCATGGGCCGAGCCGTCTCGGCATGGTGCCCGCATGGCCTTACCGCGCAAAACGCGTTTTGCACGTCGCCGCCCATGACCTTGTCCACGGCCTTGAGACCGGCGCCGACGGCTTTGAGCGCGGCGTCCCAGCTCCCTGGCGACATCACCGTGTCGGGATCCAACCGAATAAGCCCGTCAGTTGGGCGCAAGCCTTTGATTTCCTTGATGTAGCTTTCAGGGTGCGCAAGCGCGATCGTGGCCTCGTCCGCCACCGGTGGCGCCTCGCGCTGCAACTCATTGAACAGCTCGTGCGCCAGCACCTTCTCAACCGCGCGCAAGCGATCCGGCCGCTCCGGATGGCCGGGACCGGTATCGTGTTCGAGAAAGCACGGATCGGTGAGGTAGAGCGTCGTCATGGGGCGTTTCCAGCGGCGTTGTTGTGGCGCGTTCGCCGGAGATTAGCTCATTTGGTGCACCTTGGCACTGCGCTAGCCGTTGGGCGGATCGGATGCCTCCTCATGCCAGCCGACCTGAATCTCCTTGCCCAGCTCGCCAATGCGCTCGGCCAGGTGGGTCGGAATCTCGTTGGCCGGCATCTGGCCGAGCTCCATCGGATCGCCGCAAATCACATCGCAGAAGAACGGCACCAACACCCGCTCACCCTTTGGCAGCGCCCGACCCAGGCCGTGCATGAAGACGGGCACAACCGGTACCTCCGGCAACTCAGAGATTAGCAGCGCGATGCCACGCCGGAACCGTTCCAACTTCTCCGGCTCGCCGCGCGTGCCTTCTGGATAAAGGATCACCACCTCGCCCCGCCCCAGCGCATCGCGCACTGGCTGCAATGCGACCTCGGCGCCGACGCCGCTGCGATCAATCGCGATAATGTTCAGGATCGCCCGCGAGATCCACGAAACGAGGCCGGGCTTGGCAAAATAATCCGCCGCCGCCGCGGGACGGACCGTCGCCAGCTTCTCGCCGTCGAACAAACTCATCAGGACGATGGTATCCAGGTGGCTGTTGTGATTGGCGACAAGGATTGCAGGACCCTCACTCGGCAAGGCGCCATGATTGCGGACTCTGAGCCCGATCAGCAGCCATAGCAGCGGCCGGATGACGAACGCGAATACGCCACGTTGTAACCACCGCCCGGCACGCCCCATGGCTCAAGCCCCATAGAAGTAACGCGTGAAATGAAAGAACAGAGGCGCACTCAGCGTTAGGCTGTCAAGTCGGTCCAAATAGCCACCGTGGCCTGGTAAAATATTGCCCATATCCTTGAGCCCGAGATCGCGCTTGACCGCCGATAGCGCGACGTCGCCGACGAAACCGCTCGCCGCGAGGATTGCTCCAATGATTGCGGCATGCGCCCAACCGAAAGGCGTCAGGAACGGCGCCAAAATCAATGAGAGGCCGACGATCGTTGCGCCGCCGAACAAAAACCCCTCCCAGGTCTTGCCCGGTGAAACCTTCGGAACGATCTTGTGCTTGCCGAAAAGCTTGCCCCAAACGTATTGCGCGACGTCGTTGGCCTGCACGATGATGAGCACGAACAGCAGAAGTGCAAAGCCGTCGGCCGACACGCCGTCGCGCATCGGCAGCACCAGCAGAAAGGCCAGATGGCTGAGATTGTAGACGGTCAACATAAGGCCCCAGTGCAGGACGCCGACCGAGCGAATGAAACCGGCTGTCTCTCCAGCGAGCACGAGGCCAAATGTCAGGAAAATGAAGGCGTAGACCGGAATGAAAATGGCGAACATGCCATAATCGGCGTAGCCGACGAAAATGTATTGAATGGGAACCGCCAGATAGGCGAGCAGAAGGACACGGCGATCCGCCCGCCTGATTGGCAATGCGGTCAGATACTCCTTGAGCGCCAGGTAGCTTATGAGGGCGATGAAGACGATTGTCGCCAACTTGCCGGCGAGGATCACCAACGAAAGCAGCGCAACGATCCACCACCAGGTATTGGTCCGCTCCTCTAACTCGACCCGCGTTGCCATGTCCGTTCGCCGCCCCACCAGGCGAACCGCGATGCTGGCGGCAACGAGCCCGAGCCAGAGCGCGATGATGGTCCAGCCGACCGCCGGCGATGGCCACATCAGTTCAAGCATGCAGACCCCTCTGCGCCCGACGCCATGTGGTCACCACGGCTAGCCCGCTGATAGCCAGCGCCAAGCCCAATGACCATCCGGCACTTACACCGATCATCGCGGCGGCAATGGCCAACAGCGAGTAGACGACTGCGCGATCGGATTTGCCCATCGGTCCGTCGTAGCGGCGTTTACGCCCGAGCGCCAGCGGCAAGACACCAGCAAATTCGGCGATCGCGAACAGGACAACCGGCAACGCCCAAATCGGGCCGAGCACAACAACAAACGGCAAGTAGAGCGCGGCGTCGGAGATCACATCCCCAAGCTCGTTGAGCACGAAGCCGAGGCGCGACTTCTGGCCATGCTCTCGCGCCAGCATTCCGTCGATGGCGTTGAGCCCCATGCGCACGGCGAGCAGGACGGGCAACATCAACAGTACCGCCGGCGCCCCTCCGGTCGCCACCATTGCCGCGCCGAGCCCGAGAGAAAGCACCGTCGCGGCGATCGTGACAACATTGGCGGTTACACCTGCGCCCGCCAGCCATCCGACCAAAGGTCGTAGGAGCGACTGAAACGCAGGTTTCAGCTCATAGACACTCCACATGTCTCAAACCTTCTCGAACCGCAGCACACCGAATATGCCCTGCTCTTCCATCTCGGCATCGATCAGCCGGAAACCGGCGCCGCGCGCCCACGCCTCGATCAGCTCTTGCGACCGCAACCGCATGGCCCAAGGTCGGCCAGTGTGCGTTGTCAAGACACGTGCAATAAACTCGAGCTGGGGATGATCGGGCTGGATCGTGACAATGAACGTGCCGCCAGGCTTCACCAAACGCGCGACTTGCGAGAAATGCCCCTGGATCAGCGCGTCATCGTCGATGATCTCATGTAGGCCTGAAACGATAACGACGTCGCAAGGCGTGAGTTCCGCGAGACCCACGTCACTGAAGGCATCCCGCCGCTCCACGCGGGCGTCGAGTGCCCTGGCATGGGCGTTGGCGCGCGCACGCAACACGTTTTCACGGCGATAGTCGCGCAAGCTCGCCTGTACGCTGACCTCCCTGGTTTGCATCAACGCGTCGAGCACATACTGACCGCCACCGCAAGCCAAGTCCGCCAAAACCAATTCCTGTCCATCCTCGCTAGCCGTCTGGCGCAATGTTTCGCTGAGTTTTCTGGTCAGCAACCCGCCGCGATTGCGAATGCCGATCCAGCCAGGCGCATCGAGATACGAGCGATCGATGGCGCGGCCGATGGGCCCAAAGCCTTCCGCCTTGTTCGTATAGACATGATCCAGCATCACGCCGCTATCAAAGCCGTGCTCAAGGCCGATCCGTATCCCTTTGGACAGGCGCCCGACAGTCCGTAGCGCCAGGCGCGAGGCGGCGAACAGCCAAGCCTTCGGGTGCCAAACCGGTAATGGATTTTTGAGGGCGGCGAGGTTGGTCGACATCTTGGTGATCCCTTTGGACTGATATATGTCAGAATACGAATTGAACAACGTTCAATATCAAGGTGGTGTTGAAAATCTCTCAATCAAGCCCTAAATTGAACTGCGTTCAAAAAAAGTGAGACACAATGGCCCGACGTTCTGAACACAAGCGCAGCGAACTGACCACGATGGCAATCAAGGCCGCCGAGCGCATCGTTGCCAATGACGGTCTCGAACAGATGTCCGCCCGCCGCATTGCCAAGGAGATCGGCTATGCACCGGGCACGCTCTACAATCTATTCGAGGACTTGGATGAGCTGGCCTTGCGCGTCAATGCCAGAACGCTAGACGCCCTACTTCGCGCCTTTGAGGAGGTCCCGCCGTGTGACACGCCACGCGACGCCCTGCACGCGCTGGCAGACAGCTATCTATCGTTCACCAGCGACAACCGGCGGCTTTGGGATGCGTTGCTCACCTTCAGGCGCAACAAGCCTGCACCACCTCCGCAATGGTACCTCGCCCACCTCGGCAAACTTGTCGGCCATGTCGCTGAAATTCTGACCCGCTTTCGGCCGACACTGAGCGAGGCGGAACGCGCGTATCGCGCCCGTTTGATCTGGGCCAGCATCCACGGCATCTCATCCGTCGCCAACGCCGGCAGCGTCGCCCGATCACTGGTGACGCCCGTCGATCGCATGGTTCACGACCTGGTGGACATCCACTGCAATAGTTTGGAGGGGCGATAAGGATTCTGCCTTGTCACGGCGGCTACCGACGCGGTCGGAGCCAAGTTGCGACGAACGACGCCATGGGCCGCTATCCCGCTACCCGACGGCCTTCAGCGACACCGGCGGCTCCGAATCGTCAGGCACAAAGAAGTCCTGCTGCAGATCGACCGCCGGATCCATGCGGTACTTGTCGAAATCGCGCTCGCCAGCCTCATAGAGCACGGAATCATCGATGCAAAATTGACCGGTGAACTCGCGCGCCGGCTTGGTCAGGACCACATGAGCCGCATCGGCCATGATCTCGGGCTTCCGGCTTTTGCGCATCATATCGCCGCCGCCGACGATATTGGCAATCGCCGCCGTCGCGATGGTCGTGCGCGGCCAAAGCGCGTTGACCGCAATCCCCGCCTTGGCGAACTCGCCCGCCATGCCGAGGACGCACAGGCTCATGCCGTATTTGGCGATGGAATAGGCGACATGTCCGGCAAACCATTTGGTCTGCATATCGAGCGGCGGCGCGAGCATGAGGACATGCGGGTTCGCGGCCTTCTTGAGATATGGCACGCAAAATTTCGTCACCATGAACGTGCCGCGCGTGTTGACTTGGTGCATGAGATCGAAGCGCTTCATGTCCGTCTGCTCGGTGGGTGTCAGTTGGATGGCGCTCGCATTGTTGATGCAGATGTCGATGCCGCCAAAAGTTTCGGCGGTCTTGTCGATCGCCGCCTTCGATTGCCCCTCGTCGCGGATATCGCAAACGAGCGGCAAGGCCTTCCCGCCGGCCTCCTCGATCTCCTCGGCGCTGGTGTAGATTGTCCCAGGCAGTTTTGGATGCGGCTCGGCCGTTTTGGCGGCGATGGCAACGTTGGCGCCGTCACGCGCGGCGCGGAGTGCTATGGCGAGCCCGATCCCGCGGCTGC
>JAUVMS010000091.1 GCA_030600135.1 Hyphomicrobiales bacterium
CGTGCACTCGGTGAGATGGTTCACGGGGTCATCTCGCTGTGGTGGTATAAGATCAATCCTCATCGTTCATACGTGAAGGGATGGAAAATCGCCCCGAGCCACTACCTGAACCAGTCGCTCGACACTATTTGGCTCGATCAGTAATCGCCCTAGGCCTTGCCTTGAATGGGCGAGGCGCCAACACGTGCCCGCCAGCGATCAATTCGCTGGCGGGTCACCCAAACGAATTAGTGTGACACGACCCGATGTGGCAGTACGTTCTTAAGCGTCTTTTGATGATGATACCGACATTGATCGGCGCGGCGATTTTGGTCTTCGTTGTCTTGCGCCTTATTCCTGGCGACGTCTGCGAGCTAAGGCTGGCCGGCACCGGGCTCTACGTCGACGAGGAGCAAATTCAGATCTGCCGCAAGGATCTGGGCCTGAATGATCCGCTCTACATTCAATTCTTCAATTTCATCGTGGGTTTGTTCACTTTCGACTTCGGTAAGTCGATGTGGACCGGTCGCGAAATCACCTACGAGATTGGCTTGCGCTTTCAGCTCTCGCTGCAAGTCGCCATTATGGCGACCGTGACGGCGATTTTGATCGCCATCCCGCTCGGCACAATTTCCGCAGTCAAGCAGAACACCTGGATTGACTATGTGGTGCGTGCTTTTTCGATAGCGGGTATTGCAATTCCATCATTTTGGCTGGGGATTATGATCATTCTTGGTCTGCTGATATCGACCCAGGCCTGGTTCGGAGAACCCTGGATGCCGCCGATCGAATACGTTCCCATTTGGAAGGATCCCATAGCCAATCTTTCCCAGTTGATTTGGCCTGCCGTGGCCACGGGCTATCGCTATTCAGCGGTTGCAACGCGCATGACGAGGTCGTCACTCCTCGAAGTGTTGCGCGAGGACTACGTCCGAACGGCCCGCGCTAAAGGACTTCTCGAGAAGGTTATTATCAATCGACACGCTCTCAAGAACGCGTTGCTCCCGGTGGTGACAATCATCGGCATCGAGTTTGCGTTCTTGATGGGCGGCTTGGTCGTAACCGAGCAGGTTTTTAACCTGAACGGCCTTGGTAAGTTGTTCGTCGAATCGGTCACAAACCAGGACTTCACCATGACACAGGCGCTGGTCATGCTGGTCGTCCTAATATTCGTGTTCACCAACTTCATCGTCGACGTTATGTACGCCTGGTTGGATCCGCGCATCCGCTACAGCTGATAGGACCCGCAATGCCAACAACATCGGAAGTCAGGGTTGAGGCGGAATTCGAGCAGCTCGAGGACCTGCGCGATCGCCAAGGCGTGTTCAAATCCTCGCTGACGCTGTTGCGCAAACAGCCTCTCGGAGCGGCTGGCGCGCTGATCGTCATCGTTATGATACTGATGGCTATTTTCGCGCCCTACATCACCACCTATGATCCGGAGCAGAACTCGTTCGAGCATATGCTGGTGCCACCGAGTTGGGAGTTTCTCCTCGGCACTGATCAGTTCGGCCGCGACCTCATGTCTCGCATCGTTTATGGTGCGCGCACGGCTCTGTTCGTTGGTTTTGTTTCCGCCATTATCGGCTCATCGATTGGTCTCGTTCTTGGTGTGGCAAGTGCCTATTACGGCGGCAAGTTCGATTTGATCCTTCAGCGCGTCATGGATGTCTTCATGGCCTTCCCTTTGATCATCATGGCGCTCGCTGTGGTCTCGATTTTCGGCACCGGTGTGCAAAACGTGATCATCGCCATCACTATCCCATTCATTCCCCGTTGCGCTCGCGTCGTGCGTTCGAGCGCGCTGGCCATCCGTGAAATTCCCTACATCGATGCGGCCCGGGCCAATGGCTTTTCCAACACGAGGATTATTTTGCGCCACATGGTCCCGAACGTCATGGCGCCGTTCTTGATCATGATCACGGCGTTCGTCGGCCAGGCCATCCTGCTCGAGGCCTCGCTCTCCTATCTGGGCCTCGGCGTGCAAGAACCGACACCGGCTTGGGGATTGATGCTGCAAGGTGGCGCGGAGGAATATGCCGAGAGCGCGCCGTGGGTGGCCATTTGGCCGGGCGTGGCGATTACGCTCGCCGTCTTCGGCTTCAATTTGTTCGGCGATTCCGTCCGCGACGCGCTCGACCCTAAACTGCGCTCGCAATAGCGTTTCGCCTCATCGTTGGCACCCGGCGTGCACTTAAGCGCGGTCATTTTGAATGGACGCGCTTCAGGCCGCGACTGCGGCTCGGCGCGTACGCCGCGCAGCCATGCGCCGCAGGCGCATTTGGCGTGAGCGAAAAAAAACTAGACCATGAGTCCAATCAAAAAGATCATGGTCTAGGTTTGCGTCCCACCGTTCACCTGAATGAGCTGGCCATTGATAAACGCCCCCTCGTCGGAGGCGAGCAACGACACCGCGGCTGCAACTTCCGTTGGCTCACCGAGCCGGCCGATGGGAATGCGCGATTTCTGCGCTTCGATGTGCGCAGTCATTTCCTTATCGGCATGGCTTGAACGAATGGGTCCCGGCGAAACGATATTGGCGGTGATGCCGACGCCGCCAAACTCCTTGGCGAGCGCCTTGGCCAGGCCCCACGCACCGTGCTTGGCGGCCGAGACATGGGCCCGGCCGTTGTAGCCCTGGATCGCGTTCATTCCAGCGACGTTGACAATTCGCCCCCACCCCGCCTCGACCATGCCGGGCAAACAGGCACGAGACAGCCAGAATGCCCCATGCAAATCGACCGCGATCACGCGTTGCCACTCCGCATCGTCCATTTCGAGGAACGGCGTGAGCGGTCGGACCGCCGCGTTGTTGACGAGCACATCGATCCGGCCGAAATGCTCTATCGCTTGCCTCGCAAGCTCACGAGCATCCGCGACGTCTCCGACATCACACATGGCGACAAGTGCGTCGACGCCGAAGCCACGCGCCTCGCGGGCCACATTTTCACAGGCCTCGCGATCGCGAGAGCCGTTGATGGCCACGTTGCACCCGTCGCTTGCCAATCGGAGCGCGATGGAGCGACCGATGTTCTGACCGGATCCGGTGATCAGCGCGGCGTGACGTTTGTCGGTCATGGGGACCTCGTTGAACAGCTATGGTCGGATTTCGACTAAACCATCGTATCCGGTGATGAATTCTGGCGGTGCCACTACTATTCGGCCGCCTGGGTCCGGCCGGCGGATGCAGTGTTCTTTTCCGTGTCGCGAAATTTCGTCCGCAATTCGTCCCAATCATCTGCACCGAAACGGCTGAACGCTTCGGCCGGCGAGATGTCGCCGATCGGGGCTGGAATAGTGCCTGACTTGACCGCGTCCAAGACATCCTCGCAACACCCGAGAACATGGCGGAAGAGCAGGGTCGGCAGGATGGCAATCTTGTAGCCCATTGCGGTTGCTGCATCGAGCGTGACTGGCGGAGTCTTGCCGCGGTGCACGATGTTCAACAGGCAAGGTCCCTGGACACGCTTTGGAATGGCCTCCACTTCCTCCATCGTTTGGGCGGCCTCTACGAAAGCGACGTCGGCGCCCGCCTCGAGTGCCGCGTTGGCCCGCGAAATCGCCTCATCGAGGCCGGCCATAGCCCGCGCGTCGGTTCGCGCGATGATTACAAAATCCTTTGACCTGCGGGCATCGCAGGCCGCGCGGATCTTGGCGACAAAATCCTCGGCCGGGATAATCTCCTTGTTGTCCAAATGCCCACACCGTTTTGGAAAACCTTGGTCCTCGATGTGAATGCCGGCGGCGCCGTGACGTTCGTATTCGTGCACCGTGCGTGTCACATTGAGCTCGTTACCATAGCCGGTGTCAGCATCGGCAATGAGCGGTATGTTGACGGATGCGGTCATGCGCCCGGCATTCGCCACCATCTCACTCATCGTGAGGAGACCATAGTCGGGAAAGCCGAGGCTGGCGGAGGTTCCGGCCCCCGTCATGTAGAGCGCGTCGAAGCCCGCACGATTGATGAGCGTCGCCGTGATGGCGTCATAGGCGCCGGGTGCAACGACCATTTTTTCGCCGCTCATCAACTCACGTAGGCGTCGGCCGGGATGGATGGTGCTGGTCATTGCATTGTCCTCTGTCAGACATAGGGGTCGGCTGTCGGCGGGGGTGCGCTGCATCCTCCACTGAGTTCTTCAACAGCCAGCTAGTACGATCGCGGCAGGCCCAACACGTGCTGAGCGATGTAGGCCAGGATCATATTGGTCGAAATTGGCGCCGTTTGGAACAATCGGCATTCGCGCCACTTTCGCTCAATCCCGTATTCCCGTGCAAAACCGAAACCGCCAAAGGTTTGCATGCAGCTATCGCCAGCGTGCCAGGCGGCCTCCGACGCGAGTAACTTGGCCATGTTCGCCTCGGCGCCACAATTTCGCTCGTGCTCGAACAGTGCCGCCGCCTTCTTGGTCATGAGCTCGGCGGCAACGGTTTCCGCATAAGCCCGTGCAATTGGAAACTGGACCCCTTGGTTTTTACCGATGGGCGCGCCGAAGACGACACGCTCGTTGGCATATTCGCACGCGCGGCGAATAAAATACTTGGCATCGCCGAGCGCCTCCGAGGCAATCAATATCCTCTCGGCATTCATCCCGTCGAGGATGTAGCGAAAGCCCTTTCCCTCGTCTCCGATCAGGTTTTCAGGCGGCACTTTGAGATTGTCGATGAAGACTTCAGTGGTGTTGTGATTGATCATTGCATCGAGCTTGCGGATCTCGACGCCCTTGCCGACCGCTTCTCTCAAGTCGACAATAAAGACCGAGATGCCGTCGCTCCGCCGCTTCACCTGGTCGGCCGGCGACGTGCGCGCCAGAAGCAGCATCAGGTCGGACTGCAAGGCCCGACTGGTCCAGACTTTTTGGCCGTTGACGACATACTGGTTGCCCTCCCAAACGGCGCGCGTCTTGAGCTGTGTCGTGTCGGAACCCGTCGTCGGCTCGGTCACGCCGAAGGCTTGCAGTCGCAGCTCACCCGATGCGATGGCGGGTAAATAGCGCTGCTTCTGCTCCTCGCTGCCGTGCCTCAACAACGTCCCCATGGTGTACATCTGCGCGTGGCATGCGCCCGCGTTACAGCCCGATTTGTGGATCGTTTCCAGGATGGCACCGGCTGCCGATATCGGCAAACCTGTTCCACCGTATTCTTCCGGGATCAGGCTCGCCAGATAGCCACCTTCGGTCAGTGCATCAACGAACTCCGTTGGGTATTCGCTTTCGTGGTCGAGCTTCATCCAATAGTCGTTGTCAAATCTCACGCAGACTTTGGCAACGGCGTCACGGATGTCCGGCCAGTCATCTTCGAGCGACATGCTGAGTTGATCGTCATGCAAATTCGGCATCGGCGCTCACTCCGCTGCAAGGCGAGGGGTTGCTGCCACAAAGCCCTTGGGCAGTCCCGCTTTCAGGATGGTGCCGTGCATAGCCTCACCTGGAAGAGCCTGCTCGACGATGGCCCGGACCTCGCCGAGCGCAGGGAGATCGATGCCCGTCTTCAGGCCCTCGGCTTCGAGGAGAAAAATCAGATCTTCGGTGACGATGTTGCCGGTGGCACCGGGTGCAAATGGGCAGCCACCGAGTCCAGCGAGCGAGGCATCAAACCGACGGCAGCCCTCCTCAAGCGCCGCATGAGCATTGGCCAGCCCGAGCCCACGGGTGTCGTGGAAATGCGCCACGAGAGGCAAACCGCCCGCAAGCTGCAGGGCCGCCTTGAAAATCTCTCGGACCTGGCCCGGCGCACCGTAGCCAACCGTGTCCGCCAGAGTGATTTCATCGACACCGAGGGCCAGGACTTGCTCCATCACGGACAATGTCTCACGCGCCGGGACATGGCCCTCGAGCGAGCAACCAAACGATGTGGAGAGCCCACAACCAATCAGCACATTTTCGTAGCGAGGCTCGCTGTTGCGCAATCGCACGATCTCGGCAAGGTCGGCGAGCGATTGCTCGCGCGTTCGCCGCACATTTTTCTGGTTGTGGGTTTGCGAAACCGAGAGCACGTAGTTGAGCTTATGGACGCCGGCGGCAAATCCAAGTTCCGCCCCTTTGATGTTGGGCACGAGCGCCGTCACCAAAATGTTTGGAATTGCCAGCGCGCCAGCCGCGACATCCTTGGCATCACCAAACTGCGGCACCACCTTGGGAGGCACGAAGGAGCACACCTCGATCTCACTGACGCCGGCCGCCGCCTCGGCGCGGATCCACGCGAGCTTGGTCGCTGTGGGCAGCACTGTCGCGACCAACTGCAAGCCGTCTCGAGGCCCTACCTCCCGGACAATAACGTCCCGTTCCATCTACACCTCCAAACCGCGTGCGCGCGTCGATCATCGCCCCTTGAAAACGGGCTTGCGCTTTTCGTTGAACGCTTTGACCCCTTCGAGCCGATCCTCGCTCGGGACCGTTAGGTTATAGGCCTCGATTTCGAAAGCATAGCCGGTGGCGCGATCAAGCTCCGTTGCCTTATCGAGGGACTTTTTGGCTTGACGAACGCCGATCGGTGCATTCTCGGCGATGACACGCGCGGTGGCGAGCGCATCATCGAGCAATGCGTCACTGGCACAAACCTTGTTGACTATGCCCCATTCATAGGCCTCGTCGGTCCCGAATGCCTTGCCGGTGAGGACGATTTCCTTGGCCCGCCGCACGCCGCAAGCTCGTGGCAGGTTCTGCGGACCCGCCGCTCCCGGCATGATGCCGCGGGTCACCTCGGGCAAAGCAAATTTGGCGTCTTGCGAGGCATAAATGAAGTCGCACGCGAGCGCGATTTCAAAGCCCCCACCGAACGCCACCCCATTGACCGCGGCGATGATCGGTATCGGGCAGGCGAACATGGCACGGATAAACTGCTCGACAATGGCATGCTGGCGCTTCCACGCCTCGTCCGACATGCCATCACGCTCTTTGAGATCGGCGCCCGAGCAAAATCCGCGATCCCCCGCCCCGGTGATGACGATACAGTTGGCCAGGCCCGGTGCGACATAGAATTCCGTGAACAACTCCCTGAGTTCGCTCATCATTTGCGTATTCATGGCGTTGAGCGCCTGAGGCCGGTTCATGGTCACGAGCATGATCTTTGGGTCTTGGACCGAGGCCAAAAGCGTTTCGAACTTGAGCTCCATCAACGTCCTCTGTGGTTCTGGAAAGCGCCGGTCCCGAGTTAACCCGACAGCGTTTGACTTGGCAACGGTCGCGGCGGGGCGTCGTGGCTTGGCCGGCTAAATTGTCCTAAGACCCGAGATGCCAGCCACATCTATGATTTGCAAATCCGCCGCCTACGCAGCTAGATACGGCCGTGGCCCTCGCAGGCGGGCCTCAAAGATTGGCCTTGAGTAAGGAGCGCACGCTATGACCACCCCTTCACCGGGCATGCCGCTTGATGGTTTTCGCGTCATTGAAATCGGCCACAGTGTCGCCGCGCCTTACGCCGCGCTGATATTGGCAGAGTTGGGCGCAGAGGTGATCAAGATCGAGCGGCCTGGCAAGGGCGACGATGCGCGGGCCTGGGGGCCACCGTTTCATGACGACATGGCGACGATGTTCCATGCCCTCAATCGCGGCAAGAAGTCGGTTGAGGTGGACCTGAAATCGACCGAGGGCATTGCCACCATCAAGGCGTTGGCGCGCGATGCCGACGCGGTCATCCAGAACTTGCGGCCGGGTCTGGCCGACAAATTGGGCATCGGCGGCGAGGCACTGACCGTGGAAAACGAGCGACTGGTCTACGCCTCGATCCACGCCTTTGGCTCCAAGGGCCCGCTTGCCGATCGCCCCGGCTACGATCCCCTGATGCAGGCCTTCGGCGGCATCATGAGCGTCACCGGCGAAGAGGGGCGGCCGTCGGTTCGCGTCGGCACCTCGATCATCGATATGGGCACCGGCATGTGGACGGCGATGGGGGTCGTTGCGGCGCTGCTGAAACGCGAACAGTCCGGCCGTGGCGGGATTGTCGACGCGTCGCTGTTTGAAACCGCGCTCGGCTGGATGGTGTATCATCTGCCGGCCTACACCCGCTCACGCGAACTGCCCGCAAAAGCCGGCTCGGGAACGACCACGATCGTGCCCTATCAGGCGTTTGAGACCGCCGATGGCGAACTGGTCATCGCCGCCGGCAACGACAATCTGTTCAAACGACTGTCGGCGGTGCTGGACCGTACCGAATGGGCGGAGGATCTGCGCTATGCAACCAATCCCAAGCGAGTGGAAAGCAAGGCCGAGCTGTGCGCGGCCATCGAGGCCATCACCCGCACGCAGCAGACGTCCGTCTGGATGGAAAGACTGGAGGCCGCAGGCGTGCCGTGCGCACCGGTGCAAACCATCGACCAGGTGGCCGCGCACCCTCAGACCGAAGCCCTCGACATCCTGCGTGGCGAGGCGGATGACGCATTGCAGTTCTTTGCCCTGCCCCTCCACTTTGACGGCCGCCGCCCAAACGTCGATGGGCCGGCACCGCCCCTTGGTCGCGACAACGATCTGGCCCGTGGGTGGCCCGGCCGTGCGCGATCGTCGACCAAGGCGTGAAAGATCTCTTTTGCGCGGGCGCGGGTTGTGTATCCTGGGCGGGCCGTCAGCGACGTCGGCGGCGCGACACGAGAGGCGAATGTGGAATCCGAGAGACCATCCACCTCAGGCGACGAAACTCCGGCCGGGGGCCGCACCATTGTTTCACGCTATGGGCGGTGCCTTGAAGATTTTGTCGTCGGCGACATTTATGAGCATCGCCCCGGCCGCACCATTACCGCTGCCGACAACATCCAGTTTAGCCTGCTCACGATGAACCGCCATCCGTTGCATTGCGATCATGCCTATGCCGAAAAGTCCGAGTTCGGCAAGCCGCTGGTCAACAGCGCTCTGACACTCGCCATCGTCACCGGCCTCACCGTCGATGACGTCAGCGCCCAGGCCATCGCCAATCTCGGCTGGCGCGAGGTCAAGCTACTGGCGCCTGTGTTCCCTGGCGACACGGTTTATGCGCGCACCAAGGTGATGGATGTGCGCCCGTCGGGCTCGCGCCCCAACCAGGGCATCGTGACAACCTACACCGAGGGTTACAAGGCGGACGGAACGGTGTTTTTGAGCTTTGAGCGTGCAAGCCTCATTCCGAAACGCGGACATGGCGTTGATGACGTCGTTGGCAAGAGTTGACGGGCGCAAGCCACTGACAGGTAGCGAGGTGAAACATGAACATTCAGTCCGCAGTTCCAAAGGGCGTCGCCAAGCAGGCCGATTCCGCGCCCATCACGCATACGCTCGCTGCATTCGCCACCGGCACCGCCCATGACGCCATCCCGGCAACGGTGCGA
>JAUVMS010000492.1 GCA_030600135.1 Hyphomicrobiales bacterium
GCCACGCGTACCAACGAGAACCTCGACGCCAAACCAAATGGCGATGACTGCTGCCAATAGAAAAGACCAGAGACGGCGAACAATTGCGCCGAATGCGGGCCCCACTAGTGCCTGCCAAATGTTGGTGACGATACACGGCGCGAGCATAATCGCCATCGCTTCCTTGAGACCGAGCGGGGCGGCCATGAAGGCAAGTGCGACGACCGGTAGCCCGAGCCCGACCGTGCCCTTGATGAACCCGCCGACGAGAAACGTGACTGCGACGAGGGCGATGGTTTCAGGCGCCAGCATTTCCGTTACTCAAGCCCTCGAGCGCGGGGAAGCCATGACAACAAGGCCTTCGATCAAGCGCTTTGCAGTTTCTGTCGCGTCTTGTAGACGAGATAACACGCAGCACCCAGCGAAAGCACGGCCAGCGACGACCTGACCATCCCGCCCATCAGCAATAGGGGAAGTGCGATCGCTGCAAGGAGTGCCGGCGCGTAGAACTCGGTCCACCTGCGACCATTGGCATGCGCACGCTGATACCACGGGAAAAGCGCAGAAAACACCGCCAAGGTGAGGAAGAAAAGCGCCCAGGGTCGGGTAACGAAAAGCGTCGCGTCAGAGGAAATTGCAAGTGCGCGCGCGAGATTGAGCTCGGCGATGTTGCCGAGGACGACACCGAGGATCATCGGCGCCAGGGGGAAACCAAACTGACGCATGAAGAATCCGAGGATGCCAAACCAGTATAGCGTCCAAATATCGAACTCGACGTTGTTGATTGCAAAGACACCGATGGTGCTGAAGCCGAGAATGATCGCGGCGAGCATGTACATGCGGATCCTGGTGACGCGTACGAAAACACGCAGCATGACGGACTGCATGGCGAGCATGATGAAGTTGGCGATAAAAAAGGCGATGAAGATCGAATAGGCGAGCACGGGCTCGTCGCCGATGAAGCTCGGGCTTGGCACGACGTCGTGAATGAGGAGCGCGCCGAGCATGATGGCTGTGGTCACGTCGCCGGGGATGCCGAGCGCCATCATGGTGATGAGGGCACCGCCTTCGACGGCATTGTTGGAGCTCTCGGGCGCAATGACGCCTTCCGGATTGCCAGTGCCGAACGATTCCGGATTCTTGGAGACTTTCTTGGCCTGGTCATAGGCGAGGATGTTGGCGATCGATCCGCCGGCCCCTGGAAGAATACCGGTGAAGACGCCGATGAGAGACGACCGGATTACCGTGGTCCAGCGCTTGGCGATCGCCTTTAGCGCGCGCAAATGTTCGATGCGGGCCTCGATATTTTGGCGTTCGGCAAGCGACCTGCGGGCAGCAACGGGGTCGCGTACATCGCTCAAGAGCTGACTAAAGGCGAAGAGGCCGATGAGCACGGCGATGAAGTCGAAGCCTTGAAGAAGGGCATCATTGCCGAAATTGAAGCGCGCCATGCCGATCGCTTCGTCTTCGCCAACCGTGCGAACAAGCAGCCCGAGTGCGCCAGCAATCAAGCCCTTTACGAGATTGCGTCCGGCAAGGCTTGCGGTAACGGTGAGGGCAAACATAACCAGCATAAAATAGTCCCAGGGATGGAACTCGAGCCCGATGCGCGACAGTTGCGGGGCGAACGTGACGAGGAGGATTGCGCTGATGATGCCGCCGAAAAACGAGGACCAGACGCCGAGCCCGAGGGCAAAGCCGGGCTGGCCAGCACGGGCGAGCGGAAAGCCGTCGAACGTCGTCGCCACGGACGAAGGAGTGCCCGGGATGCCGGTCAAAATACCGGACATCAGCCCGCCCGAAAGACCACCGACAAGTACGCTCACCATGGTCGCAAGCCCTTGCGCGGGCGGCATGCCAAAGGTGAAGGGCAACGTCAGCACCACGGCCATCGCAATGGTGAAGCCAGGTATGGCACCGGCAATCAGTCCCGCCGCCACGCCGATCGTCATCAGCGTCAATGTCTTTAGATTGGCAATCTCGGCAAAGGCCAAAAAAACGTTTTCGAGGATCATTGCGTCGCTCTAACAAAATTTCGCATCGGATCAAAAGGCGGAGAAAATGACACCGGGCGGTAGAATGACGCCTAGTCCATAAGTGAAAATGCTCCACATACCACCGACTCCCAGCACGGCTATGATGGCGTGAAGGCCGAGCTTTTTTGGCGCCCATCCGCCAAGCGCGTTGAGCAGCAGGAACACAAACATGACGCCGCCGATCAACATTCCGAGCACCGGCATGGACCAGAGGTAGACAAGGAAGAGCCCGAAACACCAGATTACGTTTTGCCAATGGGCAAGCCAGCCGGCGAGGCCTGCCGCGCGGGCCCCGCCGTCCTCGAGTTCGTCATCTGGGCCTGAACTAAGAG
Organism: Hyphomicrobiales bacterium; assembly: GCA_030600135.1. Classification (GTDB taxonomy): domain Bacteria; phylum Pseudomonadota; class Alphaproteobacteria; order Rhizobiales; family JAUVMS01; genus JAUVMS01. The sequence continues at coordinate 2,348 of JAUVMS010000492.1, forward strand.
ACTGGACAAAATAGATGATCGAAAGGCAGGCCAGGACGACAAGTATCAGTCGCGGCCATGTCGAGGGTTTGAGCGTGCCGTAGTCGGGTTCGCGAATATCGAAACTCGCCCAGAAGAATACGCCGCACACGAGCAGCAGTATGATCGCGATGACGGTGTCGCGATTGATGCGATTCATAACGACCTCGTTGCGCTTCGGGAGCAGCGTACGTCCCAGCGACAGTGTGGATCCGCCGCTGGGCAATTCTGGAAATTATTTCTAGTACATGCCAATCTTGATGGCGACCTTCTCGTGATCGTCGAAGGTTTTCTTGGCCCAGGCCGCGTAGTCGGCAGGACCGA
>JAUVMS010000104.1 GCA_030600135.1 Hyphomicrobiales bacterium
GTGGGAAGGCTTGATCCAGACTCCACGTCTCAGATCTATGTCCGACCAGCGCGCTGAGAGGACCTCACCAATTCGAGCCCCCGTGAGGAGTTGGAACCGGACAGCATTCGCCGCGCGTAAATTCGGATGGGTCGACAGAGCGCTCAACAACCGGGCGAGTTCATCGTCCGACAGCCAGCGCTCCCGGTGTTTCTCGTGGTAGCGTTCGATGCCCTTCACGGGATTGTCGCTCCGCCAACCCCATCTCACAGCGAGCGAAAACATCTTCGATAACAGCGCGATGACCCGGTTCGCCTGATAGGGCGTGTCCTTCATGGCGACGTGAAGAGCTTGAATGTCGCGCGACTGTACGGCGCTGACCTTTTTGCTCCCGAGACGCGGCAATATGATCCGGTCCAGCATGGATCGGTCGTTTTCAACGCTTCTCGCGCGCTTTTGCGGAATGGCGTGTTGTTCAAGGTAATCCGCCGCGAGTTGTTTCATGGTAGAGGCAGCTCGAATAGCGCGATCATCCGCGATCGGGTCATTTCCCTTTAGGGCATCCGCAAGGATGATCCTCGCCCGCTTCCGTGCCGTGTGGAAGGTGAGCAGCGGGCCGTGCTGGCCGATGGTCTTTCGCCGTGAGGCGCCGGTTTTCCGATTCCGGTACTGGACAACGTAGCTCGTGACGCCGGACGGTTTGACTCGGACACCGAACCCCGGGAGTTCCGCATCCCAAACAACGTAGTCCGAATCGGTGGGTGAAAGTCTCTCGACCACGGACTTCGTCAGTTTCTGCTTCGCCATCTGGTCCGCCTCGACATGTCGGGTAAGCGTTAGGTAAGCATGGGCAAGCGTTATCGCGAGAGGCGCACCGTACCACAACGCAGGTTACACTTTCAATTTTTATCGAAAAATCCGGTGGTTATGATATCAGCACGTAGCTTATCGAAACTTATCGAGGTCAGGGATCCACGACTAGAAATCAATGGTCCCTCTAAGGAAGATCACGGCCGTCGTGCGGTCATCTAGCGAAATATCGAGACCTCCGTTCGGCTGCACACCGAGGGTGGGCTCAGACTCGATGCCGAGGCGGCCACCAAGTGCCAATCGTCCGCCATCCAGGTCGAGTTCGAGAACAGCCGCGATCTCACCTCCGAGCCCGAGGTAGGCTTGGCTTTCCTCGCTAGAGAAGTTTCCGACCCCGGCAACGACCAGGTTGCTATCGCCACGTGCAACGCCCGCCTTGAGATAAGCATCGGCACTTAGCACGAAGGCCAGCGGAATATCGCCGATCACGCCGAGGTTTTGGCGAAATCTGCCCCAAATACCGCCCAGAAGCGAATAGCTCGAAAGCTCGTTGTCATAACCGAAGCCCGTTGTGCCAGCAGCGAGGGCACCCGAGAACCGCTCTTCTGTCCGCGTGAGCTGCAGTCCCGCCAACAAGCCGACGCCACATGTCGCGTCAATGCCGCAGAACTGCTCGCCCCTGCCGAGCCGCACCAGCCCACGCACATCAGAATAGTCGACGTCGTGTCGAAGTCCCGAGAGATCGTTGCCGGCCGCCGCAAAGCTCAGCACCGTGCCGGCCGGTGAGGGCACATCCAACATGCCGGCGAACGCGGCTTGACTGGCGAGCCTGTTATCATCCGACCCAAAGGTGACACGAACCTCCCAATCGGCCAGCGTGCCAGGCCCACCAACGACACTCGCGTCGGTTTGTCCGGTGACCTCGACCGACCACACATCGAGTGCGCGATCTTTATCGATCGCTGTCGCGCTTCCGCCGCCAGCCGGCCGCCGCCTCAGGAAGCGACTGTTCGGCAATCTGGTCCGGCCCCAGCCCACGCTCAACGACGCGTTTGGCCGAACAAATGGATCCATTAAGTCGATCGGATCAATAGGATCGAGCATTTCGCCACGCTCAACTCGAGCGGGTGGTGGGACGCGGCGAACCGGGCTGGGCCGCACGCCAGCCGACCGCATTGGTCTGCGGCGTTGCCGTGCCACTGCCTCGTCGATCTCAGGACCATCGTCGTCCAGATCCACGGGCTCGCTAATCCGCGGGCGCCTCGCATCGACCTGTCGCACGACTGGCGGTTCAGGCTCCGCGATTGCTGCTTCTTCGGGCTCCGCAGCCACAGTTTCTTCAGGTTCCTGGGCGACCGGCTCAGGCTGCTCGGTCACTGGCGGGCCAGCGGCCACATCATGTTCCCGGCGATCCGTTTCCGTCGCCGCCAGGCCCGGAGGCGAAGCAAGGCGATCGTCCGCTTTGCCACTGACGGCCGGCTTGCCGGTGAGGCGGTCTTGGGCTTTGCCTCGACCATTTGAACCAGAACCCGGCGTCGGGATTGCGGCTCGGCCCTGGCCACCCCGTTCGCCATCGTCGGTCGCGACCCTCTCAGGCTCTTCGACGGTCGACGCCGGCTCATCTTCTTCAATCACGCAGACTTTCTCACAAGTCCGCAAATTTTGTTTGGACTGCTCGTAGTCATCGAGCCGGCCTGAGATTAAATCGGCAATTCTTCGCACGTCCTCACTTTGCGCCTTGCGACGCTCCAGCAGCCGTCTGATACCAGGTGCTATGGATCTGACCTCGGCTTCCGCCTCATCGAGGTCAACAGTGATCACTTTGGCCTGATCGCGCTTGTCGAAACTGGCAACGGCACGTAGCAGCTGCAGCCGACGCGTAAGTATCGCATTTCGTTTCTCGTCTGCCTCGCGAAGCAGCTTTTCGGATGCGCTCAACACGCTTCGCGATCGCTTCAATGCACGCCGCTCAGTCCTGATACGGCCAGCCACGGCATTCGCCTCACGAACGGAATCGCCGCACTGCGTGCAGTCAGTCGTCAGCTCTGGCAGCGCCATATCAGCCACTCGACCAAAATCGACCGATGTGATCCGTGCACCATTGCTGAGACACTGGTCGTTGCAGTTCCTCAGATCACCACGCAATGCCGTGAGTTCGCCCTGCAGCAGTGCGATGGTGTTGTTGAGCCAGCTCACTTGCGCGAATTGAGCTTTCTTACCGGCATCGGCTTGGGCAATATCGGAATCGAGCCGGCTGGTCTCTTCGCTCAGTCGTCTTAGCCGTCGCTCGATGCTCGGCAATGCCGCTCGATCTTGATTGTCGCGACGCTCGCGCAACGCACGCGAGACGGCGCGCTCGTTTCGCACCTTCGAGGCACGAAGTCGCTTGAGTGATGCATCAATCGTTCGCACTGTGGACCAAGCCCGTGAAAGCTCGCGCTCACGTTTGGCCAAATCGCCTGACAATGCTGTAACCACGTTCGCCGTCGTTGCACATCGCGTACACTTCGCATTGTCCCGCGCATCGGCGACACTCGCGAAAATCTGCCCGCCAGCCAAGACGAGCAACGCAATCAGGTAAGCCACAAATGGACGCACAAAGGCTGCGACGCAACTTTGCATGAATCAACGCCCCCGCTGAACCAAATTTGTCGTCAGGCTAGGTGATTCGTCGGGGCCGACCTCGGCATTCATGCGTGCCCGGTTGCATCGCCCAGTTCAGATGCTAATGAGCTGCGCACCAGCTGTGGGAAGGGTGTTGACAAAATTTGGCCAAATAGCTGTGTCACAAGGAGAAAATTGGGGTAGACAGAGCGAAAGCTCAGGGCGATGCCGGATTACGGGGATATACTGCGATTTCTAGCCGAGAACCCGCCAGGGCTCGAGGCAGAGCGTAACCTTCATGCATCACTCCTGGAGCTTCTGGCCACCTGCCTGCGCACCGACGGCGAGGTCGCCGAAAACCTTGTGCGCGAGGCACGTTTTTCGTTTGATCAAGGCCCCCAGCGCCAAGCCACATCGTCGCGCTAGCCGCGGTAAACTCATAAAGTCTTCAATCTTCTTTGGGGGAAAGGACAAGCCGCCGCATAGTCGACATGAATCCTTGGTGTTACAGAGCGTGACCTGTCGAATTCGACAAAGCCGCGGGGGGGCAAAGTCGTCGATGCAAAGTGCGATCGGATTTCAAACCGCAGCACAACTGGCTCTTCCGACAACCAAAGGGGGCGACGCATGACCGGCATTGCCGAGCAGCTGGCTCACAATCCCATCAATGAACACGAAGTTGGCGAGCAATTTCTGGCGAGTTTGGAAGCCGCACAACACGATACCAAGCCCTACAATCATTGGCTCTTGAACGATTGTGTCCCCGCTGAATGCGTCACAGCGATCCGCGATTTGCCATTTCCTGCTCCGAGCTTGGACGGTGTGTCGGGCAAGCGTGAACTTCACAACGCAACCCGCAGGTACTTCGATACCGAAAATCAAGCACGCTATGAGGTCGTGAGAGGCGTCTCGGATGCCTTTCAAAGTCCGCAGATTACGAGCCGAATTGCTAGCAGATTCGGAACCGACCTTTCGGGCTCATATCTGCGCATCGAATATGCTCAAGACATCAATGGCTTTTGGCTCGAGCCCCATACCGACTTGGGCGTCAAGCTGTTCACGATGCTCCTTTATATCTCTGACGGGCCGGGACATGAAAACCTGGGCACCGACATCTACGATCGCGAGAAAAAGCACGCTGGACGCTCACCATTTGCGCCAGGCGGCGCAATGCTTTTCGTGCCCTCCGACGTTACCTATCACGGCTTTGAGTCCCGCCCCATTAGCGGCGTCCGCAAGTCAGTCATCATTAATTACGTCACCAACGAATGGCGCGCCCGCGAGCAACTCGCCTTTCCTGAACACCCCATTGGCTGATCAGGCCGGCTCCTTGATCTGACGCCGACCGGCGCGCCAAAATGCGGGCATAGCACCATCGCAAATTGTGGCAGGACGGCGTTACACCTAAGGCATTCCCCATATTGACAAATCCTCGCCATTCCATGGGCTAATAGAGCTGTTGGCACCGTATTGTCGCCAAAGCGCTTGCGCTTGAACCGAGATGCGGCTTTCCTTGTCGACACCAGGCAGAAAATCAGTCCCGAGTTTAAAATGGGAGGGAAGGAATGATTGGTACAATACGAATTTTGGCGGCAGCCGCGATTTTGGTCGCAGGCGCCGGCGCCGCGGGAGCCAAGGATTGGTCTACGGTGCGGGTCGGCACGGAAGGCGCGTATCCGCCATTCAACTATTACGATTCCGACAAGAACCTCATTGGCTTCGACGTCGACATTGCCAAGGCGCTTTGCGAAAAGATGAAGGTGAAGTGTGATTTTGTCGCTCAGGATTGGGACGGCATCATTCCAGCGCTGCTCGCCAAGAAGTACGACGGTATTATCGCTTCGATGTCGATCACCGAAGAGCGTAAATAGAAAGTCGACTTCACCGACAAATATTACAACACGCCGGCTCGGTTCGTGAAATGCGGAGGCGATGTCTCCGATGGCACACCTGCCGCCCTCAAAGGCAAGACGCTGGGCGCCCAGTCTTCTACGACACACTCGTCTTATCTCGAGGATGTTTATAAGGACTCGACTATCAAACTTTACGGCACACAGGACGAGGCCAATCTCGACCTGAAGAATGGGCGTCTCGATGCCGTGCTCGCTGATTCCGTCGTTATGCTCGATTGGTTCAAAGGTGACGGCAAGGGCTGCGAGCATATTGGCGACGACATCACCGACGTGAAATATTTCGGTGAAGGTGTCGGCATCGCCGTGCGTAAGGAGGACGGAGACCTGAAAGCGATGTTCAACAAGGCCATCGCCGAGATATTGGCAGACGGGACCTACGAGAAGATCAACAAGAAATGTTTCCCGTTCTCGATTTATTGAAACCGTCGTGCCACGAACAGTCGCGAACACACCTTGCGGCGGGCGCCACCACGGCCCCGCCGCATGGCATTTTCGGCTCCAGATGAATAGGCTGGGCGATCATGGATGAGCTGCTAGGGCTCCTGGCGTGGGGCCCCACGGGATGGGGTGACGAGCTAGCGGACGGGCTCAAGATCACTGTTATGCTTGCTCTGTCGACGCTGCCGTTTGGCCTTGTTCTTGGCTTTTTCATTGCGCTTGCGAAAAACGCTAGTGAGCCCGCGCTTGCCAGGGCCGCCAACATCTACACCACTATTTTCCGCGGCCTGCCGGAACTGCTGACGCTCTTCATCGTCTATTACGGCGGCCAGATTGTCTTGCAGCAGTTCGTCAACCTGTTCACTGACACTTATGTCGAGGTTAACAGCTTCGTCGCCGGCATGGTGGCCCTGACCCTGGTCTTTTCCGCCTTCGCCAGCGAGGTCTTTCTGGGCGCCTTGCGTGCCATCGCGAAGGGCCAAATCGAGGCCGGCATGGCGCTCGGGCTGTCGCGCTGGTCACGCATGCGGTTCGTCATTCTGCCGCAACTCATCCGCTATGCCCTGCCGGGCCTCTCCAATCTTTGGCTGGTGCTTCTCAAGGACACCTCGCTAGTTTCCATCATCGCCCTCAACGACCTTTTGCGCCTAACCAACATCGCTGTCGGCGCCACCAAGGAGCCCTTCTTCTTTTACGCCGTCGCCTGCCTCCTCTATCTGACGCTCTCGCTGATCTCGTCGATCGGCCTCGGCGGCATCGAACGCTACGTCAATCGTGGTGAGCAAAGGGGGCGTGCGTGATCATCGAGTCCAGGTCAGCCGATACCGCACTCACCGAGGTAAGTGCCGTACCCGCTCAGCCGCCGCGACCTTGGAATGGCGCGCGCATTACCGGCTACGTGCTGCTCGTGCTATGGGGCCTCTGCGGCGCGGCGCTAATCTACTATTTGATTACTGGATTTGATCAGGATTTTTTCACCCGATACGCGCCCAGGCTCCTCTCTGGCTTTTGGGTCACCGTCCAGCTTGTCACCATCTCCATCGTTATCGGCGGCGTCATCGCCTTCCCGGTTGCCTTGGCGCGGATCAGCCCCAACCGTCTGCTCTCGAGCCTCGCATTTGGATACATTTATCTCTTTCGCGGCACCCCGCTCCTCGCCCAGGTCTTTCTCGTCTACTACGGCGCCGGCCAATTCCGCGCAGAACTCGAAAGCATCGGGCTCTGGTGGTTCTTCCGAGAGGCCTACTCCTGCGCACTCTTTACGTTCTCGCTCAACACGTCGGGCTATCAAGCGGAGATTTTGCGGGGCGCCATCCAATCGGTCCCGCGCGGCCAATGGGAGGGCGCCCACGCCCTTGGCCTCCACAACGCCGTGACCTTCTTCAAGGTCATCCTGCCGCAAGCCTTCATCATCGCGCTGCGCCCCCTTGGCAACGAGATTATCTTCATGATCAAGGGCTCGGCCATCGCCAGCATCATCACCGTGTTCGACCTCATGGGACAAACCCGCCTCGCCTTTTCCCGCTCGTTTGAGTTCCAAGTCTATATCTGGGCGGCGTTGATTTATCTCTTCATCGTCGAGGTCCTGAGGCGTATATGGGATCGCCTCGAGGCAGTGCTCACCAAGCATCTCAAACCGATGAGTTAGACCTCGGTACTGAACAGCGTGTGTCGGCGCCCGCAAATCTCATTTTGTGCAAGCGACTTTGCCCCTCAACGTCAATTCGCTACAAACACTTGAGAAAACACTTGGAGGAACGACGCATGAGCAAAGTGGCGTGGATCGGCCTGGGCATCATGGGCTATCCCATGGCGGGGCACATTAGAGCAAAGGGCGAGCATGATCTCGTCGTCTACAATCGGACGTCCGCCAAGGCCGAGCAATGGGTGGCTGAGCATGGCGGCACCACCACCGCGACACCGGCCGAAGCCGCCAAGGGCGCCGAGTTCGTATTTTGCTGTGTCGGCAACGACGACGACCTCCGCCACGTGACATTGGGCAAGAACGGCGCCTTCGAGAACCTCGGCTCGGGCGCTATCTTCATCGACAACACGACCGCCTCGGCCAATGTGGCACGCGAACTCGCCGCCGCCGCAAAGGATCGTGGCGCCGGCTTCCTCGACGCCCCGGTTTCGGGCGGACAGGCAGGTGCTGAAAACGGTGCCCTGACGGTCATGGTCGGCGGCGAACCGGCGGCATTCGAAAAGGCCCAGCCGGTGATGGACTGTTATGCCCGTCAAGTGCGCCTGCTCGGTCCGGCCGGCTCCGGTCAACTCACCAAGATGGTCAACCAGCTCTGCATTGCCGGTCTCGTGCAAGGCCTTTCGGAAGGCATTCATTTTGCCGAGAAATCCGGCCTCGATATCCCCGCCGTCATGGACACCATCTCCAAGGGCGCGGCGCAATCCTGGCAGATGGAAAACCGCTGGGAAACCATGATGCAGGGCCACTTCGAATTCGGCTTCGCTGTCGACTGGATGCGCAAGGACCTCGCCATTTGCCTCGACGAAGCTCGCCGCAATGGCGCCAATTTGCCCGTCGCCGCACTGGTCGATCAATTCTACTCCGAGGTTCAACGCATGGGTGGGCCTCGCTGGGACACGTCGAGCCTCATCGCCCGGCTCAACAATGCGGAAAAGAAATCCTAGCGCCATGACCGAGCGGCCAGCCGATCAGCCCGAAGAGGCGGCGGTCACACCCTTGGAGGTGGCCGCCCACATGCGTTCGGTCAACCCGATGATGCAGGACTGGGGCATGGAAATCCTCGAGGTGACGCCCGGCTACGCGCGCCTCGCCATGACCGTCCGCCCCGACATGAGCAACACTTTTGGCACCTGCCACGGCGGCATAACATTCGCATTTGCCGACATGTGTCTCGGCATCGCGGCCAACTCCTACAATGTGTGCAGCGTCACCGCCTCGAGCGATGTGCAATTCCTTGCGCCGATCCCATTCGGCACCCGCGTCATCGGCCTTGCAACGCAAACCTGGCGCGGCCCCCGCAACGGATTTTATGACGCACGCGTGGAAAATGGCGAGGGCGCGCCCTTTATCCTCGTGCGGGCCCGCTTTCGCATCATCGGCGGCCCTGTGGTGCCGGCGAGGGGCGGTTAGAGGGGAAGCGCGACCGGCAGGAAAATCAATCGCGGA
>JAUVMS010000465.1 GCA_030600135.1 Hyphomicrobiales bacterium
CCATTGCGGTTGATCTGCACGAAGTCGGAAAGCTGGTTGCGCCGAACGCGACCGCTGGTCGTGGCGAACATGACATTGAGCTCGCTCCAGCTTTCCTCATCCTCTGGCAAGGGCATGATCGTCGTGATGCGCTCGCCTTCTTGAAGTGGCAGCATATTGACGAGCGCCTTGCCGCGGGCCTGAGGTGTGCCCACGGGCAGTCGCCAGACCTTCATCTTGTAGACCATGCCGCGTGAGGAAAAGAACAACACCGGCGTATGGGTATTGGCGACGAACAGCTTGACGACAAAGTCCTCGTCCCGCGTCGACATGCCAGAGCGGCCTTTGCCACCCCGCCGCTGCGCCCGATAAGTCGAAAGCGGCACCCGCTTGATGTAACCCTTGTGCGAGACGGTGACCACCATGTCCTCGCGCTGGATCAAGTCCTCATCGTCAAGGTCGCCGTCGTATTCGAGGATTTCCGTTTTTCGCGGCGTTCCGAATTCTTCTTGAATTTCAGTGAGTTCCGACTTCACAAAATTGATAATGCGTGCCCGCGAGGAGAGGATGTCGAGATAATCCTTGATCTCATCGCCAAGCCCCATCAACTCATCGCCGATCTCGTCGCGACCAAGTGCAGTCAGCCGTTGCAGGCGCAGATCGAGGATCGCGCGGGCCTGGGTTTCGGAGAGCTTGTATGTGCCGTCTTCGCGCACCTTGTGCCGCGGATCGGCGATCAATTCCACCAGCGGCGTAATATCCTTGGCCGGCCAGTAGCGTTCCATCAGCTGCTCGCGCGCGACGGCCGGATTGGGCGCGTGGCGAATGAGATGAATGACCTCGTCGATATTGGCCACCGCGATCGCCAGCCCGACCAACACGTGGGCCCGTTCGCGCGCCTTGTTGAGTAGGAACTTGGTGCGCCGGCTGACCACCTCCTCGCGGAAGGCATTGAACGCCTGAATAAAATCCTTGAGATTGAGCTGCTCGGGCCGGCCGCCATTCAGCGCAACGAGATTGCAGCCAAACGATTGCTGCAACGATGAAAAGCGCCAAAGCTGATTGAGCACGACATCGGACATCGCGTCGCGCTTCAGCTCGATGACGATGCGCATGCCCTCGCGATTGGACTCGTCCCAGATGTTGGATATGCCCTCGACCCGCTTTTCGCGCACCAACTCGGCAATTCTCTCGATGAGCGTGCGTTTGTTCACCTGATAGGGAATCTCGGTGACGATCAACGCCTCGCGATCCTTGCGAACGATCTCGGTGTGGACCCGCGACCGCATCACGACCGAGCCGCGGCCCTTGTGATAGGCGGCGCGAATGCCGGCACGGCCGAGGATCATGCCACCAGTTGGAAAATCGGGCCCAACAATAATTTCGTTAAGCTCTTCGATGGTGATCTCAGGGTTGTCGAGATACGCGATGCTGGCCTCGATCACCTCGGAGAGATTGTGCGGCGGGATGTTGGTCGCCATGCCAACCGCAATGCCGCCCGCGCCGTTGACCAGGAGGTTGGGAAAACGCGCTGGCAGCACCTTCGGCTCGGTCTCGCTACCATCGTAATTCTCTTGGAAATCGACGGTGTCCTTGTCGATGTCCGCGAGCAAAGCATTGGCCACCTTCTCGAGCCGGCACTCGGTGTAGCGCATCGCCGCTGGCGGATCGCCGTCGACGGAGCCATAGTTGCCTTGGCCGTCGATCAGCGGCACACGCAGCGAAAAGTCCTGCGCCATGCGCACCAGCGCGTCATAAATCGCGCTATCGCCATGGGGATGCAGCTTACCCATGACGTCACCGACGACGCGAGCCGATTTCTTGTAGGGCCGGTTGTAGGCGAGCCCCATCTCGCTCATGGTGTAGAGAATGCGCCGATGCACGGGCTTCAGGCCGTCACGAACATCCGGCAGTGCCCGGCTCACGATCACGCTCATGGCGTAGTCGAGATACGAACTCTTCATCTCTTCGGTGATGGTTATGGGTCGGATCTCGGAGGATCCACCGTCACCCTCGCCGCCCTCGGGTGTGCTGTTGTCGGCCACCGGTGCCCTTAATCTTGATTGGCCCCTACGTGGCCTTTTCAGTGCGGCCGTCGGGGCAACAATTGCCTCAGTTGTTCGTGCCCGACATTATAGCAGATTCCGCGCTGCACAATGTGCGTTTATGGCGCTGCCAGACAGGGTTATACACAAGCCGATTGGCTCCTACGCCCACGATCATATGCAGGCCTTAGGTTCGCTAAAGCTCACCCCGGTTTCGGTCTTGGAACATATTTGGAATCAACGCTTAAGCGATTGAATTAAAATTTCTTTTTTGCACCAGTTGGAGGCTCTGACCCCGACAATTGGCCACACCGAAATGGACGTCGCGGGCCAACTTATGCTCGGGCAGAAAATTTCTTTCGCGGTGACGCTCATTGAGAAGACTCCAAAGCGGGCGAAATAAAGATCGATTGCGCAGCTCGCAGCACCACCAAAATCGCCAAATCGATCTGGCGAGGCGCTCAGTGGCACACCATCATACGGGTGACCCCGCCCCAGGCCATTCCCAACCGTCATTCAGGCAAGCTGACCACAATCTCCTTGCCGCCGAGCCCATGCACACTGTCGCCCGCTCGCACGGTCACCGTCGTCACACCGTCGGGAATTGTCACACCACCAAGGGAGCGCGTGAAAGGCTGTTCGTGAACATGAGGGTGCGCCAGCACGCGCGTCGCCAGCACCGCGCCGTCGACGCCAATCACTTCCCATCTGTTGGCATAGTGCGCCCACCCGCCATCGTCATGGGCCACGGTAACGTCAAATCGGTAGCTGCCATCGGTGCCACGCTTGACCGCAACCTTGACCACGTCGGCCTCACCGGCTGAAGCCTCGCCAACAATTGGCACAAAAGCGAGCACCAAGACAAACAACCACACCGATAATGTCGACAAGTATCGCGGCATCGGCCTAAATCCTTTCTCCGGGGTAACCAGCCCCGCGCACACTATCAATATTATTTGCACACGTACCGAAGGCAAAACCGCAAGACAGAAAGGCCCGATCGTGGCAGCAAACGGCTCCCGCAAAGTTGTCCTCGCCGCGCTAGCTGGCAACAGCTTGATTGCCATCACGAAATTCTTCGCCGCCGCCTACACGGGCTCATCCGCGATGCTCTCTGAGGCAATCCATTCCGTGGTCGACACCGGCAATCAGGGCCTCCTGCTTTTTGGCCTGACACGCTCTGAGCGTCCCGCCGATGATCAGCATCCTTTCGGCTATGGCATGGAGCTTTACTTCTGGGC
>JAUVMS010000059.1 GCA_030600135.1 Hyphomicrobiales bacterium
CGCGAGTCCGGTTGGTTCAGCCAGATCTTGTCGCTGGTTCTGCCAATCCTGCTGTTCTTCGGGATTTGGATGTTTTTCTTCCGCCGCTTTGCCGAAAAGCAGGGCCTCGGCGGCCTGATGTCCGTTGGCAAGTCCCGCGCCAAGGTCTATGTGGAGAAGGAAACCGGTGTCACGTTTCACGACGTGGCGGGCGTTGATTCCGCCAAGGCCGAGCTGAAGGAGGTGGTCGACTTTCTGCGCGATCCAGACCACTACGGCCGGCTCGGCGCGCGGATACCCAAGGGGCTGTTGCTGGTCGGCCCTCCAGGCACCGGCAAGACGTTGTTGGCGCGAGCCGTTGCCGGTGAGGCCGGCGTGCCTTTCTTTTCCATCTCGGGCTCGGAATTCGTCGAAATGTTCGTCGGTGTCGGTGCCGCCCGCGTGCGCGATTTGTTTGAGCAGGCCCGCAAGGCGAAGCCGTGCATCATTTTCATCGACGAGCTTGATTCACTCGGGCGCAGACGCGGTGGTGGTATGGCGGGCGGCCACGACGAAAAGGAACAGACGCTCAACCAGCTGCTCGCCGAGTTGGATGGTTTTGATCCGCGCGAAGGTATTGTCTTGCTTGCCGCAACCAATCGCCCCGAAGTCCTCGATCCGGCGCTCACCCGTTCGGGCCGCTTCGATCGCCAAATCGTGGTCGATCGCCCGGATCGCAATGGTCGCGCCGCGATCCTCAAGGTGCATTTGCGCAAGATCTCCGCCGATCCGCAGCTCGATGTCGACCAGATCGCCGCCATCACTCCGGGCTTTTCCGGCGCCGACCTGGCCAATCTGGTGAACGAGGCGGCGCTCGTCGCCACCCGAGAGGGTGCCAGTATCGTCACCAAGGAGCACTTCACCCCGGCCGTCGAGCGGCTTGTCGCCGGCGCCGAGCAATCCCGCCTGCTCGGTCCCGATGAGCGCAGGGTCGTCGCCTACCACGAGATGGGCCACGCGCTCGTTGCCTCGGCCTTGCCTGGCGCCGATCCCGTGCACAAGGTGTCGATCATTCCTCGCGGTGTTGGGGCGCTCGGCTACACCATGCAGCGCCCGACGGAGGATCGTTATTTGATCTCGCGGCCGGATTTGGAGAGCAAAATCGCGGTGTTGATGGGCGGGCGCGCCGCCGAGGAGTTGATCTTTGACGAGATTTCAACCGGGGCCGCCGACGATCTCGATCGCGCCACCGACATCGCTCGGCAAATGGTGGCTCGCTTTGGCATGACCGATTCTCTCGGCCAGATGGTCTACGATGCCCAACGCCAAGCTTTTCTCGACGGCAATCAGGCCACCTTCGAACCGCGCTCCTATTCCGAAGCAACCGCCCGTGAGATCGACCTCACGGTCCGTAGCCTGGTCGACGATGCCTATGAGACGGCCAAGTCCATCCTCGAGCGCCGCCACAAGGAACTCGAGGAAGGTGCCGAGCTGCTCCTGGATCGTGAAACGCTCGAGCCATCCGATTTCCCGCCCCTCAAATCGGTGAACCAGCGCGGCAAGACTACGTCCAAAGCCGCCGAATGAGGACTGGTGGGCCATTACGGTGGGCCGAACCGAATCGTCGTCGCGCAATTCAAGGTGCGTTGCTTCTTGCCGCCGCGACATATGCTCAAGGCGAGAACGACCTGTGCCCGCCGCGCCACAGCCACCACTGCGCTTAACGTCTTATCCCGTGCTTAGTTGCCTCTATGCCAAAAGTTGCCGAGACTACGAGATCAAGTATATCGGAGATCCTGGTTCGGAGCTCTACGATGTCCATTCGTCTTGTCTTTGCTGCTTTTGTTTTGCTGATGGCCATGTCTCTTGGCGCACAAGCGGGCCCGCTTGCGTTGGCGGGGCCTGGCCTCGGTCAAGCGGGCGCGAGAGGTCAATCGGCGCTACTTCTGCTCGCTGACTCAAAAAAGTGCCAGACGCTGCTGATCTGCAATTTTCGGCGGGGGCGGCGCAGTTTCCGCGGCTGCCTGTCAAGCTATAGCTGCCGTCGTTGCACCTTCAAGCGTCGTTGCCGGCGGATCAACGGCCGCCGAGTGTGTGACATGCCGTTGCGCTGTACATGGGGTGCGCCGCCGCTCAGCTGAACGCCATACCAGACCGCCATCGAGATTGATCGCGGTTCAGGCCAGTGTTTTTTCATGAAAACGCAGTTGGGGTGGGCGCTGTAGTCGCCGAACGGCGCGCGCACGGCATAGCCCGCAGAGCGGTACAGTTCGAGCGCTTCGGGCTGTCGGTTCCCTGTTTCGAGCCGCATGACACCAATGCCCTTTGCCAGGGCACATGCTTCAAGTGCATGGAGGATCTCGCTCGCGACACCGTGGCCTCGGGCCGACGGCCGCACGTAAAGCCGGGAAATTTCACCATAGTCGGCAAACTGCTTTAGCCCACCGCAACCCACGGCCTGGCCGTCCTGGCGGGCGACGAGGAAGGTAATGTGCGGCGCGAGCAGCGCGTTGATATCGAGGCCGTGCTGGCTTTCCGGCGGATAGAGCGGCTCGAGAGTGGCGTCGAGCTCTGCAACGAGCGCAACCGCCTCCGGACAATCGGCGCGCTCGGCCCCGATCACCAGGCCGGTATCATCGCTCATTCGGCGGCTCGTTTCGTCCGCCGCCAGCGCTTGAGCGCCGTGTCGTCACTCTCGCGCGCATCGACCCAGCGCGCCTCGCCCGTTGCGGTCTCTTCCTTCTTCCAAAACGGCGCCGACGTCTTGAGGTAGTCCATCAGGAACGCCGCCGCCTCGAAGGCAGCCTGTCGGTGCGGCGATGCGGTCACCACCAGCACAATGTTGTCGCCGGGCTCAAGCCGGCCGTAGCGGTGGATGATGAGGCTCGCCTGCAGCGGCCAGCGCGCCAGCGCATTGCCCTCCACCCGCGCGAGTTCGACCTCGGTCATGCCGGGATAGTGCTCAAGCGTCATTGCCGAAATCGGCTCGCCACCCGCAACATCGCGAACCGTCCCGGTAAACGTAACGATGGCACCGATGTCAGTGCGCCCACGTCGGATGGCCGCCACCTCGGCACCGATGTCGAAATCCTCTTCCTGCACGCGGATCATGATCAAGTCACCTGGCGATGGCCGTACGTTTTCCCTTCAACCACCGGTCACCGGCGGGAAGAATGCGACCTCGCGGGCCCCTGCCAGCGCTGCGTCGGGTGCCACATGAACGTGGTCGAGCGCTGCGCGAACGACTTCCGGTCGGGCAAACGCCGCCTCGAACTCCGGCCCGCGGGTTGTCAGCCACGCAATGAGGTCGCCCACCGAGGCAACTTCCTCGGGCACCACCAAATCCTCTTCCGCTCTGCCGGTTTGCTCGCGGACCCAGGCGAAATAGCGAATTTTGAGTGTCATGGACCAATTGTTACGTGCTGCGGGCCGTCGCCTCAAGTCCGCTCTTCAAAGACATGCTTGAGCCCGGCGCGAAAATAGTCGTAGCCCGTGTAGAGCGTGATAATCGCCGCGCCCCAAAGCAGTGTCAGCCCGATTGTCGTGGTCCAGATGTAGATCTTGTCGCCAGCCGGGCCCGCGATCAGAAATCCCAATGCCAACATCTGCATGGTGGTCTTGTATTTTGCGAGTTGCGTGACGGGCACGCTCACCTTCAGCTCGGCCAGGTATTCCCTGAGGCCGGACACCAGGATCTCGCGCGACAAGATGATGATGGCGGCCCACAGCGACCAATCGCCGATGACGTTCTTGGACACAAGAACCAGAACCGCGACGCCGACGAGCAGTTTGTCCGCAATCGGGTCGAGCATCCGCCCGAGCGACGATTGCTGCTGCCAGGCCCGCGCCAGATAACCATCGAAGAAGTCGGTAATCGCGGCGGCCAGGAAAACGATCAGTGCCAGCCAATGTCCGAGATCACCCGGAATGAAGAAGAGGCACGCCGCCATCAGCGGCACGGCGAGAATTCGGCCGTATGTCAACAGGTTGGGCCAGCTAAGCGCAGTCCAATATGTGGTTGTCTGGGCCATGCAACTGGTCAACCATGCCAAGCCTGCTAGGTCAATGCGTGATCTGCTGATATTTCATATTTGTGTGAATGGCTTGCGACAACCTTGGACAAGTCCGGGTGAACTTTGCCACTCACCCATCCCGTTCATGAAAGAAGTCATAGATTGCCTGGGCCATCGCCTCGGAGATACCGTCCACCGCTCTGAGATCGGCAACGCCGGACCGACTGACGGCCTTGGCAGAGCCGAAGTGCGCCAATAGCGCCCGCTTGCGGGTTGGCCCGATGCCGGCGATCTCGTCGAGCGGATTGGCCGAAATCGCCTTTTTCCTCCGGGCCCGATGCGAACCGATGGCAAAGCGGTGGGCCTCGTCACGCAGTCGTTGGATGAAATAGAGCACGGGATCGCGCGGCTCGAGCATGAAGACATCGCGGCCGGGCACGTGAAAATGCTCGCGCCCCGCGTCGCGATCGGGCCCCTTGGCGATACCGGCGATTGGCAGCTCGGCAATGCCCAATTCATCGAGCACACCACGCGCCGCCGACAGCTGGCCCTTGCCCCCGTCAATCAAAACGAGGTCCGGCCATGGCGGCAATTCGCCGGCATCTCTCTCCCCGCCATCCTCGGTGTCGCTGCCGCTACCGGTTGCTGCGTTGTCGCCACGTTCGCCATGCTCCTTGATGAGCCGCTTGAAGCGCCGCGTCAGCACCTCGCGCATCATCGCGTAGTCGTCGCCCTGGGCAATATCGTCCGCTTTGATGTTGAACTTGCGATACTGGCTTTTGATGAGGCCTTCGGGCCCCGCCACGATCATCGCGCCGACCGCATTCGTGCCCTGGATGTGGGAATTGTCGTAAACCTCGATGCGTTGCGGGGTCTCATCCAACACAAAGAGTTTGCCCAAGCCATCGAGCAGGCGCTGCTGACTGGCCGACTCGGCCATCCGTCGCCCGAGCGCTTCGCGCGCATTGGCTTCGGCATGGGCAATGAGCTCTCGCTTCTGGCCTCGTTTCGGGACGCTGACCCGCACCCGGCGCTCCGCACGCGTGGTCAGCGCCTCCTCGAGCAGCGCGCGGTTCGGCACCACGTGGCTCAGCAAAATAAGCCGTGGCACCGGCTTGTCGTCATAGAACTGGGCAATGAAGGCATCGAGCACCTGGTCGACCGGAAGCGACCGATCGGCGCGCGGGAAATAGGCCCGATTGCCCCAATTTTGCCCGGTGCGAAAGAAGAACACCTGGACACACGTTTGGCCGCCCTCGGTGTGCGCGGCGAAGACGTCGGCCTCCTCAACGCCTTCCGGGTTGATCCCCTGGTGCTGCTGCACATGGGAAAGCGCCTGCAAGCGATTGCGGTATTGCGCTGCACGTTCAAACTCGAGGTTATCGGACGCCCCCATCATCAGCGCATTGAGCTCGTCGCGCACGGTGCTGCTCCCGCCGTGGAGGAACCGTTTGGCCTCGTCCACCAGCTGACCATAGTCATCTAGGCCGATCTCGCCGGTGCAGGGCGCCGAGCATCGTTTGATTTGGTAGAGCAGGCAGGGCCGCGTGCGGCTCTCGTAAACCGCGTCGGAGCAGCTTCTGAGCAAGAACGCACGCTGCAACGTGTTGATCGTACGGTTCACCGCGCCCGCCGAGGCGAACGGGCCGAAGTAGTCGCCCTTGCGCTTGCGGGCGCCACGGTGCTTGAGGATATGCGGCGCCTCGTGATCACGCGCGATGAGAATGTAAGGAAACGACTTATCATCGCGCAAAAGCACATTGAAGCGAGGCTTGAGCCGCTTGATCAAGTTGGCTTCCAGCAGCAGTGCCTCAGACTCGGTTTCCGTCGAGACAAACTCCATGGCCGCCGTCGCCAGGATCATCCGGGCTATCCGGTTGGTATGTCCGCCGAGTCGGGCATAGCTTTGCACCCGCTTCTTGAGGTTGCGCGCCTTGCCGACGTAGAGCACTTCTCCCTCGGCATTGATCATGCGGTAGACGCCGGGTCCGTTTGGCAACGTTTTGAGAATGCGCGCAATGACATCGGGGCCCGTCTCGACTGCAGCGGGCGCTATGTCGGCGGCCGGCACTTCACGCGTATTCTTGAGTGGCATGGTCCGGTTATGCGACGCACTGCGTCGCCGCGCAAGATCAGCGCCCGCCTGCCCACAATCGCAGCTGTTCAGAAGGTGAAGCAGCTAGCCCTTCGGGCAGAGCTCAAAGGCCTTGTTCAGTGCCTGCTCATAGCTCCCAAACTCAGCGATCGGCCGCCCGCCACGGGCATAAAGCGAGATGAAGGCATTGGCCTGTGCGGTCTCTCGACCCGTCTCCACTGCGAGCGCGGTATAGTTGATGACACGCGCCTCGTTCGAGCGAATGAGCAGCGCCTTGCGGCCGTTTTCATAGCGCGCGGTCCACACGCGGCACATCGGCTTTGCGATCTCGCGCAATTTGATGCTCGCCGTTGAATCGACATCGTCACTCCCCGGCGCGCGGCAATATTGATCGAAAAACCGCCGCGCGGTAATCGCGATGTCGTTGGAATAGCCCTTATCGCTCGGCGACCAGCGCCGTGTCAGGTCCGTGAACGTGACCGGACGGTCGAAGCTTTGCGACCAGGGCAACAGCCAGTCTTGCACCAGCCGCGTGCGATTGGCTACCGGGGTCTGGATCCGTGTGCCGGAATACATCAGCACATGTTGGAGATGTGCCAGGACGCCCGTGCCGACGTCGGGAAACTTCTCGCCGGGCTCGCCGCCGCCGGTGGCCCCGAGGCCGGCAAAGTTGTTTTGACGTGGATGGACGTCGCCCATTCGCCCTCGCGGCGTACGATACTTGAGATAGTTCGTTTCGATCAGCATTTGAAAGAACGCATAATCCCAGCGCACGCCCAGGGCATCACCGTGGTGTTTGTAGTAGGCCGCAATGTTGGAAAAGCGTCGATCGAGCATGCGATTTCGGCGCGTCACGAAGGCCATCAACCGAGCGGGCGTCACGCAACGGGGGACATGGTTGCGCACCGATATGCGAATTGCAGGCGTCTTGGCCGCAAGTGCCTGCTGGATTGGTGCAAACGCAACAAAAAGGATCGTGAGACCGAAAGCTAAGCGTAACATACCACCGACATCCTGGTGCGCCCGATCCCCCGTGCCTGGCGCGCAATAGCCCCGGGTCCGCTACTCCGGACCATTCTTGGCAACAGCATGCAGGCACGTACGTTAAGATTTCCTCTTCGTTTGGCATGAATTTGACCAATCGCGAGAAAAGCGAGGTGACATCAGACAAAAGCCTTGGGAATTTTCGGCGAGAATCCGCGCTTGTAACGGCAAGCTATTCTTTTAGCTCAGCACTCTCACGTGCCGAATGGGAATATCCCTCAGGGCAAGAACCTTGCGTCAGACAGCGGCACCATGCCCCTCGCTTGCGCCTTTTCTTGCTCGGCAATGCATAGCCCTTCCTAAGCAGCAGTGCATTGATATCCACCCAACCGTTCTCCAGCCGCACCTCGAGCCGGCCCAGTCGCCTGAGGGCATACTTGCCTCGCTTGAGATTGCAGGCGCGGGCAAAGCTGCGCGTGCGCGCCGCAACGGCTTGCGACAGGACGTCGTTGAGATAGCCGCGGGCCGCGTCGGCCTTGGCCGCCTCTTCAGGGCATTGTGCCCGGTAGCCTCGCTCCGGTGCATCAATGCCGGCGAGCCGCAGCTTTGCGCGAATGGCGACAATGGGATCCGAGGTGTCGATGTAGCCGTAGACCGTGTCGCCGTCGATCACCCTGAGGATCAGCATCTTATGACAACCCTCACCGTCACCCCATTTCGCGTTGTCCGCCCAAACAGGTGACGCAGCCAGCGCTATGGCGCATAGCCCTGCCACCGCAAGGGCGCGCCTCATGGCCGTTCGTATCATCGTGACCCCGCTCTTTTTGTGAACAAAACGAGCACATCTATGAAGTGGGTATGGATTGTGTCGAGATTACGATTCTGACGCGTTACTCACAGGCTTCGCGACCCCGGCGTCGACACCGCACGCCGCCACGCATCGGCTTGGTTGCCACGATCGTTTTGCGCTAATTTCGCTCGCCGCAAATCCTCCTCGATGATGGTTCGAACTGTCGCCCGAGCCGCCTGAGGCCATGGGCAATCATCGAGGTAGGAGAGGATCTCGCCATAGGCTCGCGTTGAACGCGCGAGGGTGTCATCAGAAAACGAGAGTGAGCCGGCGCGGCGATGATAGGAGTAGGTTGCCTCGTTGACGAAGGCATAGCTGGCTACGCGCGTCGCCAGGCCGACGTTGAAGATCATGTCTTCGGCAAAACTCAGGCAAGGCCAACCTGGCCCTATGAGGTCGCGGTGAAAGACGGGGAAGTAAGGCATGCGGATGGAAGCAATGTCGGCGACGCTGAGGGCGCCACCGGCGTGATCGGGCGCAGCCGTCCGCCGAAGCATTCCATGCTCGTCGAATTCTCGCGTCGGGCCAGCTGCCGCGCCGTCCCGGCCCGCCGCCGACAACAACCTGGCGAGACGGCCGTCGTCGAACTCGTCGTCGGCGTCGAGGCAGGCGATGAATTCGGCCGAGGCGTGAGCGACAGCCATATTGCGTGCCGACGCCGGGCCACTTCTTGGCTGTGGGGACCGGCACTGCACAATTCCAGAGGCTGCGACCCCGGCACGCGCTAGCAACGACACGTAGTCGACGCCGTCGTCCGCGCAGATCACGATCTCCACTGCAATGCCTGATTGACGAAGCGCCGAGCCGACGGCTGCGGCGATCGTTTCGCGCGCCTCGTAGGCGGGAATGATGACGGAAACGTCTGCGCCACTCACGCCTCGTTGTACCTCTCGATAATGACGCCGACGCCACCTGCCTCGGGAATAATTTGCGGTTTGCTCAGGTCGACGATCACACGCTTAACGCGCTTGTCACGCAGCACCAGGCTCGCGATCTCTTCGGCCAGCGTTTCGAGAAGCAAGATATGTCGGCGGGACGATGCAATTGCCTTGATCCCATCGACGACATCCGCATAGGACACGTAGTCCGCGATATCCGTGCTGGTTGCCCGCCCGCTCTCGGGCACGAAGATCTGCAGGTTGATCACCACGGGCTGTGGGCGCTTTTTCTCCTCATCCAAGATGCCGATGGAGAACTCCAGCGTGAGGTCTCTGACCACAACGCATCGACAGCCTTGCAATTGCGATGGCGTTTTCTTCATATCGACGTCTTGGGTAAATCGTTGAACGGAGGCTCGCGCAAGAGATGACGCCCGCCGTCGATGGTGATCACTTGCGCCGTCATCGAGGGCGAGGACGCGATAAAGGAGATGGCCTGGCAAATCTCATCGAGCGTCGGGCCAATTCCCAGGGGTGTATCGCTATGTGCTCTTTGAAACTCGTTGGCGGTTTGCTCCCCGCTTTGCAGCACCAGGCCGGGTGCGATCGCATTGACCCGGGTCCGCGGCCCGAGCGCCATCGCCAGCATCTGTGTCGCATCGCAGAGTGCGCCCTTGCTGACAGTGTAGGAAAAAAAATCGGGCGTGACGTTGATGACTTTCTGGTCGAGGAAATTAATGATGCAGCCCTGCTTCGCGATCCGCGCGGCGAATTCTCGCGACAGCAGGATTGGTGCCAGGGCGTTAACCGTAAGGTGCGCATTCCAGTTGTCGACGCTCAACGTTGCGAGCGTGTCGTGGGCATATATCGATGCGCTATTGATGAGTGTCGTGGCCGCAGGAAATTCCGACGTGAATTGCTCCGCAAGCCCCTCAATGTCGTCGACCTCGGCGAGATCCTTTCGATAGAGCTTGCAGGTTGCGCCGGCCTCCTCGAGTTCCACTGCCAGCGACACCGCTTCCGGCTCCGAGTTGTTGTAGTGAACGCCGATGTCCCAGCCTTCACTCGCCAAATGAAGCGCAACGGCACGCCCGATCCTGCGGGCCCCACCGGTTACGAGTGCCGCTTGTCTGGTGTCGCCTTCGCTCATGAGGATTCTTGCAACGTCTCCTTGATGATGCGGTGACCGGTTCCGCCATCAAATCGCACCAAACTGCCATGCCCGTCGCGAACATATGCCGATGAACGAATTCGCCACAACATGATGGCGCCGACATGGTGTCGGTCGATTACCATCGACACCGAATGTCAACCCGCCTGCGCGCGCGCCATGTCTTCCATTCGAGGGGCATAGACGACGAAGATGTATACGACGTAGCTGAGGACGAGGATTAATCCAGGCAATCGGGTAATTTGAATACGCTGCAGCACGAATGGTGAAATCGCCAGAACGGCTGCCAGCATGACCCACAAGTCGACTCGTAGGAATACATCGGGGACCGGCACGGGCGTTACCATTGCGGTCAAACCCATTATTGCGAGCATATTGAACAGATTGCTGCCTAGCACGTTGCCGAGTGCCAACCCGCAGTTTCGCCGAAGGGCCGCCGAAATGGTCGTCGCGAGTTCCGGTAACGAAGTGCCGAGCGCGACCACCGTGAGCCCGATCGCGGCCTGAGAGACGCCAAGCGATGCGGCTAGTTCCACTGCCCCGGCCACCGTGATATGCGCACCGACCGGCATGCCAATGATACCGGCGAGGAGAAACAAATACATGTGTGCGTTGGGCAGCGGTTGCTCAGTGAGCTCGGTGACCTCGCCGCCGGCGGCACGCGCCGCGCGATAGTCCGTCATGGCCCGGTGCGCCGACACCCCCAAGAACCCGATCATGAGGGCAAACAGGACAGCCCCATGCCAGAACGACAGCGTGCCCGTCAAACTGAACGCAATAAACAGAACGCTGGCGCCGATCACGTAGAACAGGTTGCGTCTAATGAACGGTTGATTGCAGTCGGTTGCGGCAATGATTGCTGGCAGGCCGAGGACCAGCAGGACGTTTGCGATGTTGCTGCCCACCACGTTGCCAATTGCAAGTCCTGGCGAGCCGCTGAGCGCGGCATCCAACGAAATCACCAATTCGGGCGCCGACGTGCCAAACGCAACCACCGTCAGCCCGATCAC
>JAUVMS010000298.1 GCA_030600135.1 Hyphomicrobiales bacterium
GCCAATGGGCTCGGCCGGATCGCCGTTCGGCATGGTGTGGCCGGGACCGAACCAGGTGTCGAAGTTGTGGGGAAAGCGCGCCAGCGACTTGAGCCAACGGATCGGATACCAAAGGTGCTCGATGTCGTTCTCGTCGTCGGCGGCGTCAAAAACAGCATGGCCTTCTTGGGGCAACCAATCCGACGGCAACTGTATGAAAAGCTCCGCACGGGCCCAGAGTTCCGGATCAGGCAAGTCGGGCGGCAGCGTCATCGGTAAATCGCTCATGCCGGACGTCACATACGTCCATGCATCGCAACGTGGCGACGGCTCGACCAGCAAGACGTCGAGATGGACCTTGTCCGACACGAACTTGTGCAGGACGGTTTCGACCGGCCCGATGTGGCGCTCGATGTGGGCCTCGATGTCATCGAGATAAACGCAATCGCGGTCAGGCAGCGAAAAATCCTTGGGCGGATCATCGTATCGAAAAATTTCCGACCCGCCCGGTGTGCGCGTGTCATCCTTGCCGTTTTCGCCCACGATCAGTCCCCTCGGTCAACCCGTAGCCCCGCGGCTCAACCCTTCACGGCGACGCTCACGTGCTGCGACTGGCCCGAGGTTGCGCCCTTGGCGTCGGCGACGACCACTTCGAAACCGGCGGCCGGCGCGCCGGCGCCGTCATGGACGAAGATGACGCGCCCGTCCTCGATGTCGGCCTGGGTAAAGGTGCCGATGGAAAGGTCGTGGGCGCTGTCGAGGGCGACGAACCCGTGGGTCGCTTCGGACACCATGTAGGTCAGGTCCTCGGCCGCGTCGTCGGGATCGAATGACGTCAAGTCCTCGGTGGTGATGCGGACGCTACCGCCACGGTGCACCGTCAGGTCGAGATCGCCGGCCAGATGCGGCGGCACGTTGCGCAGCGTGGCGCTCAGGTTGCCACCCTGCTCCATGGCGATCTTGTCGTATTCGACATCGCCGCTGACCGAGCCGGTACTGGCGATGCTGAGCAACCCTCTGACGAAGATTTCGCCCTGTACGGCGCCGAGTACTTCCGCGCTTTCGGCACGCAGAGACCCGTAGACCGCGCCGGTGTCGTTGATCACGACCGATGGCGCCGTCAGCGAGCCCTGGACCCGTCCGTTGACGACCACCCGACCGGTCGACGACAAGTCGCCCTCGACCACAGTGTCGGCCATGATAATGCTGTCGGTTTTTGCTTCGTTCACCCCCAACTCTCCGTACTTCAGTGACAACCTTGGAGCGATGCCCGCTCGCCGTCGTCGTGATTTCGCCTGGACCCGTCAGGCACTTAGGCGCTGGCGGACGATGAGCCGCGATAGTCTAACCCGCAGAATCGGGCCAGAAAGAGACTTGGCGGGAAAGTCGGGCCGTATGCGTTGTTTGTGGTGGGTATGGTTAATGGGGGT
Organism: Hyphomicrobiales bacterium; assembly: GCA_030600135.1. Classification (GTDB taxonomy): domain Bacteria; phylum Pseudomonadota; class Alphaproteobacteria; order Rhizobiales; family JAUVMS01; genus JAUVMS01. Next base: position 1,410 of record JAUVMS010000298.1, read on the forward strand.
GGGGTTCTGATCCGAGGTGGTCATCGACTTCCATTGAGTTTAATTCGCAACACGCCGCGAACGATCACCATCTGAAATCGACGCTCAGATTTTGCCAACTAGCGCGATGCACTTTGCGTGTCGACGCAGACACGTACGAGAGAAACATCTTCAGCACCAAGACTAGCACTCGCGGCAAGTGACTGCTACGATTGCTATGCGAATCGTTGTCTTGTCGTGTGTGTCTGCGATCGCGCTGATCAGCTTTTCAAGGACACGACTCATGGATACCGACAACGATCCCTTCAAAGCGCGACTCGACAAACGCGCCGAAGAGCGCAACGCGGCTCAGTATCGTGAAGATGCGGAACGCAAGCAGCGTAACAACTGCGCGGTGCAGCGCATGCAGCTAATCAGCGACGCTCTTGCGCGGAACGAGTGCGACGAGTTTTCCGTCACGCTTAGCATGAAGCGCGGAGACAGCTATGAAATCTTGATGAAACACTGCGGTTCCATCATTGGTTCTTGGATCGAACAAAAGGATCGTTCGTACGTATTTTTCCCGAACCAGCAGACTGGCAGCATTTCGATACCTTATACGTTCGCCTCAAAGCACCTTTATCAGTCGCAGGACTTTGTCGAGTCTGCAGCGGACGTAGTCGATTACGTGCGAACACATCACACTTAGCTTTTGAGGTTCTAGCTTGCCTGCACGCGTTTTTATTTCCAACGCCCATGCCGACGAGGTGTATCGCGAACAGCTCGACAAACAACTGACGATCCTTAAACGCGCCGGTATCGTCGAGATTTGGCACGATCGTCGCCTAGTCGCAGGTGAGGAGTGGGACCACCGCATCAAATCTGAGCTCGAGGCGGCCGACATCATTTTGCTACTTGTAAGCGATGATTTCCTGGCATCCGACTACATCCATGACGTCGAAATCAAGCGGGCTATGGAGAGACACGATGCTGGAAGCGCATGCGTTATCCCGGTCATTGCTCGACCGTGCATCTGGGAAATCGCTCCCTTCAGTAAGCTGCAGGGGCTACCAAAAAACGTTAAAGCAATTAGCAAGTGGGCTAACACTGACGAAGCGTTCTTAGATGTTGCCAACGGCATCCGTCGCGTTGCAGAGCGATTCGAGCGAGAACCAACTGCACCTCGACCGACGCTAACTGGGATACCGCTACAATCAGGTGCCGGCCAAGCAACTCCTCGCTCAGGTAACCTGCGGATTTCTAGGCGTTTTTCTGACCAGGACAAGGACACGTTCAAGCACGATGCTTTCGCGTTCATACAGAAATACATCGAAGGCTCGTTGACCGAGCTAGCGGCACGATACGATGATGTGCACACGAGCATTCGTCAAATCGACGCGAACCAGTTTGTCGCGGTCGTCTATAGAGACGGCAAGAAGGCTTCAGCCTGCACAGTCTCGTTGGGAGGCATGCTAGGAGACATACTATACTCCAGCAACGAGAATGCGCGCGACAACAGCTACAACGAGTCACTCTCCGTGGAGACAGATGATCAGTCAATGTATCTCAAGCCAATGGGCATGAGCATGGTGCATCGCCGCGGCAACGACCAAGAGAAACTGTCGATGGAGGGCGGGGCTGAACTTTTCTGGAGTTTGCTTATCGAGCCGCTTCAACGCGACTAGATAGAGCGAGCAAGGCCCTTCTTGGCGCTGTGCAGCACATTTATTACCTGCCCAACGCGACTGGATACCACCGATCCGGTCCGTCCGCCGTTTGCGAAAGCGGTCTTGCCGGTGGAACGGCGATCATGTTTCTCCTCGCCGCCCAACCCCTCGCACGCCGCGCCGGCGCACGAAATCCATGTCGATCGGATGGTGAACCCGCTAAGACGCAATGTCTTAGCCATCAATTTCTGGATGGATGATCAGCCGCAGCACTGTCGCAATATCACGACCCTGGTGCCTCAGGAGCGGCGTGCACTGACGATGAGTGCCTGAATGGTCTCCTCTCCGAGCGCCTTGTGCGCTTCCAGTCGGTTGACACCCTTGACCAGAACATAACGTTCCTTGCCTCGGCGCACGAGGATGGGTAATTGGTCGGCTTCGTCCATGACTTTTTCGGCAGCCAACTCAACTCGTTCGGGATCGAGCTCCTTGCGGCGCTGCGTTGGCACGTAAATATCCTCAATTTTTATGACAACGACGTGCAATACTCACTCCCTTTTCAAGTCAAACGTCTCGGCCCGGACGATCGAATCCGCATCGCGGCCAATACTAAAGCTGAATTGACGATAGGTGTGCAACCCATTGTTCCGATATTCGGAAATGCGAACGAACCAGACACCCTGTGATCACTTCATGATGGCTCGCACCCGTCACCTTGCTTTCGATAAGGGTGATCGCAGTTCCAATCATCCGCGGAATAGTTGAGGGCCGCATTCTCAGGTATTTTTTGGAACTCTACACGACCCCTGGGTGGCTTGGCACCTACGTTTGCACTTCCATCCAATCCGTGGGCGGTGCTTGTGGTGGGGGTATGGTTGATGGGCGGTGGGATTGGGAGTGTACGCGGGGGCCACGTGGCGATAGCAATACTGAGCGTGAAACGTGGGCGAATGATGAAGCGGGATGGTGAGAGAACCGCGACATGCAATTAAATCACACGATCGCGGCGACAAGAGTTGGCTAGCGCAATAGTTGAAAATATTCAAGGTGCAGATGGGAAATACTTTCTCTCCCACAAGTAGCCAAACCCAACATCCAAACAATGCTATTGTAAGCTCGTCGAGTACTCAATGGAGTTGGCGATGGAAGAGCTTCGCGCGACCAAGCGAACCGGTGACAGTACAGTCGTGGAAGGGGCCGCGATCGAAAGATTTCGCGACATTTTGCGGGGAGCCTTATTGTTGCCTGGCGACGGGGGGTACGACGACGCGCGCGCCATTTGGAACGGCATGATCGATCGGCGCCCGGCGTTGATTGCACGCTGTCATGGGGTTGGCGATGTTCGAGCCGCCGTCGAATTCGCAATAACCCAGGATCTTCTGGTCTCCATCAAGGGGGGCGGGCACAACGTCGCCGGCAACGCGGTCTGCGATAACGGCCTGATGATCGACCTGTCGCCCATGCGCAGTGTATATGTGGACCCCAAGTCGCAAACCGCGCGTGCCGAAGGCGGCGCCACCTGGGCCGATTTCGACGCCGAAACCCAGGCATTCGGTCTGGCGACGACGGGCGGACTGATCAGCAGTACAGGCGTCGCCGGCCTCACACTCGGCGGGGGTATCGGCTGGCTGACGGGCTCTTACGGGCTCTCGTGTGACAACGTGTTGTCGCTCGACGTGGTCACCGCGGCGGGTGCGTGGATGAGGGCGAGCGCGGACGAAAATCCCGATCTGTTCTGGGGGCTCAAGGGTGGTGGTGGAAATTTTGGTGTCGTCACGTCGTTCGAGTTTCAGCTCTATCCGGTGGGCGAATTATTCGCCGGAATGGTCGTCCATCCATTGTCGCGCGCCCGTGACGCGCTTGTCTGTTTTCGAGATTTTCTCAGTCAGGCGCCCGAAGAGCTTGGCGCGCTCGCCGGCCTGATAACAACGCCCGACGGCGATCCGGCCTTGGCTTTGATTGTCGTCTACAACGGCCCTATCGAAGAGGGCGCGCGCGTTGTGCAGCCGTTACGTGAGTTTGGTCGGCCGATCTTGGA
>JAUVMS010000252.1 GCA_030600135.1 Hyphomicrobiales bacterium
CCAAACGGTCGCCTCACCGCCTGCGATGCCCACATCCACAGTTATTTCGATCTCTGGTGCCTTCATCAATGTGGCGCCATCGGCTTCGCGGTAGCGCGTCGCGACCTCACCATCCTCGGCAACCAGAAGATCGCCAAACCAGATTTTTAGGCGCGCGCGATCGGCGGCCTCGCCGGCCTTGCCGACGGCCATAACAATGCGACCCCAATTCGGATCCTCGCCTGCGATGGCGGTCTTGACCAGCGGGGAGTTGGCGATTGATTGGCCGATCACTCGGGCCGCCTCGTTCGACTGAGCCCCTCGAACATTGATCGTGACAAACTTGGTCAGGCCCTCGCCGTCCTTGACGACCTGCAGCGCAAGATCGCGCATCAAATCCTCGAGCGCAGAACGAAACGGCGCCACAGTTTCTTCTGGCGATTGGGCGTTGATCGGTGCGACGCCACGTGCCGCGGCAGCACCAGTGGCGAATGCCAGCACGGTATCGCTGGTCGAGGTATCACCATCAACTGTGATGGCGTTGAATGTTTCATCCGCTGCTTGCGCCACCATCGGCTGGAGAACCTCGCCGGCCAGGGATGCGTCAGTGAAAATGAAAGCCAGCATTGTCGCCATGTTCGGGGCGATCATGCCCGAACCTTTTGCAATGCCGTTGATCGTCACCTCACCACCCTCTAGCTCGACGGTTCGCGTGGCGAGCTTTGGGTAGGTGTCCGTGGTCATTATTGCGTGCGCCACATCCGGCCAGGCTTGCGGATCGGCGGCGGCGCTCAATTGCGAGAGCTTGTCGGCAAAGGTGGCGACGTCCAACGGCTCGCCGATGACACCCGTCGAGGCGACAAAAACCTGCTCGGGCGGGCAACCAACGGCTTCGCTCACCAGGCCGACCGTCGTAGTAACCGCGTCGTGGCCCTTCTGGCCAGTGAACGCATTGGCATTGCCTGAATTGACGACGAGCGCGCGCGCTTGCCCCTTTGGCAGGCAGGCACTGCACCAATCGACCGGCGCGGATCTGGTGTTCGAGAGCGTCAGAACACCGGCGACGGTGGTGCCAGGGTCCATGACAGCGAGCATCAGATCCTTGCGACCTAGGTAGCGAATGCCTGCTTCACAGGCCGCCAGTCTAACTCCAGCTACCTCCGGCAACTGCGGCAACGCAGAAGGTGCAAACGGCGAGATGTCGGCCATTGTCTCCGGGCCTCGAATGAGTTACTCGAGCCCGAAACTGCCACGTGCGGCGCTCTTGAGATCCTTTTCGAGTTCTTTGTTGACGAATTCGAGCTTGGCGTCCTTGCGTAAGCTCTTGATGACTTCTTGGGCCTTGCGACCGATCAGCGAGGCACGAATTCGGTCCTTGAGACTTTCAAAGGTCGGAACCTGCTGCATGCGCCGGTCTTCGAGCTTGATGACATGCCAGCCAAATTGCGTCTTTACCGGCTCTGAAACATCGCCCTTCTTGAGGTCGAATGCGGCCGTTTCGAAGGCTTTGACCATTTGCCCCTTTGTGAAATAGCCCAAATCGCCGCCCTGGGTCTTGCTTGGACCGATTGACAACTCACTTGCAAGTTCAGCGAATTCGGCGCCGCGGTTCAGACGTTCAACGACGTCGGCGGCATCTTCCTCGGTCTTTACCAGGATGTGGCGAGCGTGAATTTCCTCTTTGGGCGTAACCGAGCCAACCTGTTGATCATAAATAGTTTTGGCTGCGGCGTCGGTCACCGCGTCCATGACATTCTTATCAAAGTAGGCATCTCTGAGCGCGCGCTGCTTGTAGTAGGCGAGGCGCTGCTCAAACCCGTCGCCAGATGACATGTTTGCCTTGGCTCCGGCCTCGGCCATGAGCGTATTGTCAATCAAGTACTCGATCACCACACGGCGGCGCTCGGCGACCGGCACGCTCGCGAGCTGTGGGCCAATCTCGGTTTCCGCCAGGCGAACGTCAGCTTGCGTTATGGCGCGGCCATTGACGGTCACCAACGTTTCTTCCTCCGCGCGCAACGGCGGCGAAAACATTGCGGCAACGGTAAGGAACGTCGCCACCGCGATCGGCCCCAGGGACCGCGAATTCAACAAAATCAATGGATCGCTCCTTTTTTGTCGCCCGGTTTCCAAAAACCCCGCCAGCGAGCACACGAGGTCGCACGCGGGCGCGGGCGCGCGCATATCCGCGGCCTCAATAGCGTTGGGCAAGTGATCTGCCAAGTGAAGTTTCTGTTAGATTCGCCAAGCATTGGCCCGCTTTTGTGACCATCGCGCGGTTCGACATCGCCCAGGGCCATCCGGTGTCGCCATTTGCCGCTCGCCTGCGCGTTGACAAGGGTCTGGCGTGCACTTATCTCTCGATCGAGCGTCGTCGGTGCGGGCTAGTCGGGTCGGCGCCGCATCCCGGCCAAAGTGATGTTTCAAGAGACGCTGCTACATTTCAGCTTCCGGCCCTCACAGGCCGGCGGGCAACGGCACGTAAGTTGCCGCCCCGCGCCGAGCTGCGGCGACTTTGGAATTTGGGCAACTCGATAACCTAAGGACGCTGCGCAATGCTCTCCCTGGGCTCCCTCGCCACCAAAATCTTCGGCAACTCGAACGAACGCAAGCTCAAGGGCTATGGACCGAAGGTTGAGGCGATCAATGCGCTTGAAGCGGAACTCGAAAAGCTGTCGGACGACGCGCTAAGGGCTCGCACCGAAGAGTTCCGCAAACAGGTGGAAGACGGCACAACGCTAGACGATCTGCTCGAACCAGCGTTCGCGACCGTGCGAGAGGCAGCCAAGCGTACACTGGGCCAACGCCACTTCGACGTACAGCTGATCGGCGGCATGGTGCTGCATGAAGGCGCAATCTCGGAGATGAAGACAGGCGAGGGCAAGACGTTGGTCGCGACCCTGCCTGTCTACCTCAATGCATTGACCAGGCGCGGTGTGCACGTGATCACGGTCAACGATTACCTGGCGCAGCGCGACGCGGCGTGGATGGGCCAGATCTATGGGTTCTTGGGTCTTACGGTGGGTTGTATTATCAACGCCATCGACAATGACGATGAGCGCCGCAGGCAATACGCCGCGGATGTCACCTATGGCACCAACAACGAGTTCGGATTTGATTATCTGCGCGACAACATGAAGATGAGCGTCGATCAGATGGTCCAGTTTGGAGGACGCTCGGACGATCTCCTGGGCCACAATTTCGCGATCGTCGACGAGGTCGATTCAATCCTCGTCGATGAAGCGCGCACCCCTCTCATCATCTCCGGTCCGATCGAGGATCGCTCCGAGCTCTACAACACAATCGACGGCTTCATTCCCATGCTCGCCGAGGACGACTACGAAATCGACGAGAAGATGAAGCAAGTCTCGCTCACCGAAATCGGCAACGAAAATGTGGAAAAACTCCTGACGGACGCGGAGCTATTGAAGGGAGATACGCTCTACGACGTCGAGAACGTCACCGTCGTTCACCATATCAATCAAGCGCTCAAAGCACACAAATTGTTCGAACGGGACCGGGACTACATCGTCAAGAACGACGAGGTGGTCATTATCGATGAATTTACCGGCCGCATGATGCAAGGCCGGCGGTATTCCGACGGACTACACCAGGCGCTGGAGGCGAAGGAACACGTGGCGATCCAGCCCGAGAACCAAACGCTGGCCTCGATTACCTTCCAAAATTTCTTCCGGCTCTACGACAAGCTTGCCGGGATGACCGGCACGGCTGCGACGGAAGCGGCCGAATTCATGGACATTTATGGCCTCGATGTTTCGGAGATTCCAACCAACGTCGCGGTCGCGCGGGCTGACGAAGATGACGAAGTTTACAGAACCGCTCAGGAGAAATATGCGGCGATCGTAACACTCATTGCCGACTGCCACAGGCGCGGCCAGCCGATCCTGGTCGGCACCACATCAATCGCCAAATCGGAACATCTTTCCGAGCTGTTGAAGGACAAGAAATTCATCAGGAACCTTGGGCCCGAATTGCTCGAGCATGCCAAGAACATGAAGGCTGGGCAGGATGACGCCTACAAAGGTTTCCTCGAGGAGACCGGCGCCTTCCTGGTCGAAATGGCCAGAACGGCCAAGGGCGACAAACTTTTTCCGCATCAAGTCTTGAACGCCCGCTATCACGAGCAGGAAGCTCACATTATCGCCCAGGCCGGCGTGCCTGGCGCCGTGACCATCGCCACCAACATGGCGGGCCGGGGCACCGACATTCAGTTGGGCGGCAATCCAGACATGCAACTGGATGATTGGATTGCCGAGCAGGAGGCGAAAGGCAAAACCCCGAGCGAAGAACAAGTCGAGGCCCAAAAGACGGAGATTGGTGCCGAAATCGCGGCGCTCAAGCGGCAAGCGCTCGATGCCGGCGGACTCTACGTTGTCGGCACCGAGCGCCATGAAAGCCGGCGTATCGACAATCAGCTTCGCGGGCGGTCGGGGCGGCAAGGCGATCCTGGTTGCTCCAAGTTCTACCTCTCGCTCGAAGACGATCTGATGCGTATTTTCGGCTCCGACCGGATGGACGGCATGTTGCAGCGGCTTGGTCTGCAGGAGGGTGAGGCGATTATCCACCCCTGGATCAACAAGGCGCTCGAAAAAGCCCAGTCCAAGGTCGAGGCGCGCAACTTCGATGCCCGCAAGCACATCCTCAAGTACGACGATGTGATGAATGACCAGCGCAAGGTGATCTTCGAGCAGCGCATCGAGTTGATGGGCAGCGAAGATGTGTCGGAGACCGTCAACGACATGCGCCACGAGGTCGTGGAAGGCATGATTGGCGCGCATATTCCCAAGAACGCCTATGCCGAGCAGTGGGATGTCGATGGCCTCGGTCAAGAGGTCGAGCGTATCTTCGACCTCAAGTTACCGGTCTCGGAGTGGGCCGCGGAAGAGGGCATCGCGGATGAGGAAATCCTCGAGCGGCTGACCCAGGCGGTGGACACCAAGGCGGCCAAAAAGGCCGCCGAGGTTGGCTCCGAGGGCATGCGCCAGATCGAGAAGATGGTGCTGCTGCACACGCTCGACCACCTTTGGCGCGAACACCTCGTCACGCTCGAGCATCTGCGCGAGGTGATCGGGCTTCGAGGCTATGGCCAGCGCGATCCGCTCAACGAGTACAAAACCGAGAGTTTCACGTTGTTTGAGGGGCTCTTGGGACAACTGCGCAAGGCGGTCACCGGCCAACTCATGCATTTCGAGCTGATGCCGGAAGGCGAGGCGCAGATGATGGAGGTCGCCGAACTTCCCACCGATAACATGGAGTTCCATCACGACGACGCCAGCTTGGACTTCGCGCCCTATCCCGATGAAGACGAGTTGTTCGACAATGGCGAACTCGGACCAGGATACGATGGCCAAGGCAACAGCGAGCCAAGCCATGCGCCAATCCGCACCAGGCAGGCGGCGGCCCAAATTGACCCGAACAACCCAGCCACTTGGGGGAAGGTCGCCCGCAATTCGCCGTGTCCTTGTGGCTCTGGGCAAAAGTACAAGCGTTGCCACGGACAGCTGACGTAGCCGGCCCGTTCGCGCATCAAACCAAGGCGAGCGGGGCGCAATTTGTCCGCCGGGCGCAACCGTTGGCCAAACAGCTGCGGGGCGCGTTCAGATTACAGTGATGACAATTCCTATGGCGATCATCAGCGCACCCAATAGATAGTTGAGCGAGAGCGGCTCGTCGAAGAAAAATCGCGCGCCAAGCGGCACAATGATAAAGCCGAGAGCGACAAATACGTAAGCCCGGCTTAGCGGCAGGTCGCGAAGGGCCA
>JAUVMS010000272.1 GCA_030600135.1 Hyphomicrobiales bacterium
ATCGCTGCGCGGTCGGGGGTGGGCGCGGCGGCGCACAAATTTCTTGTGCCTGCGATTGCCGAGCGGCGCCGAATCGGCGATCCGCCGTGCCACCTCATCGATCGCCGCTTCGACCTGACCATCGGGAACGACCCGGCTGACCATTCCCCGGGCCAGCGCTTCATCAGGGCTGAACAACCGCCCCTCGAGAAGGATCTCGAGTGCCGTCCGGCGCCCCAGGGTATCGGTCAGAATCTTGAGCTCGTCATAGTCAACCGTAAGTCCAAGCCGGTTGATGGGAATCCCGAACCGACTCGACTGGCCGCAGATCCGGATATCGCACATCATCGCGATCTCGAACCCGCCGCCGATGCAGGCGCCGTTGATCAGGGCTAGGGTCGGATGGGGGCAGTCCCACAGTTTGATCGTCGGGGACAGGGTCAGGGCCGCATACGCCTTCGCCTTTTCCCGGTCCGCCCGGGCCGAATCGAATTCGCCGATATCGCTGCCAGGACAGAAGGCGCGCTCGCCGGCACCGCGCACGACAACACAGCGCACCAATTGATTTGCATTGAGTTCATCAAACACCTCGCCGAAACGGCGATACATCTCGACCGTCATGGCGTTCAGCTTATTGGGGCGGTTCAACACGACCGTGGCGACGCCGTCTGCAAGCTGCAGCAGAATAGACTCGTTCATGCCAAAGGCCTCTCCCTCAAGCTCGATTCTCGCTTGCGCCATCCTTTGCGGCCGCGGCCTTCCGCCCGCCAATTGCGGCCACTGTAGGGTTATCCTTGCAAGTGGAATTCTATCGAGTTATCGGGTTGTCTGACAAGTTTGTTCCCAGTGCTCCGTTGAACCAAGGACCATTCTGTGCCGAGGACCCAGGATCGGATGGAAAGACCCCAGGCCCTTGAAAGCAGGCCCTCGCTTCCCGAGGAGGTCGCACGGGTGCTGCGCGAGGAGATCGATGCGGGTGCATTTGCACCCGGTCACCGGTTGCCGACGGAGCAAAAGCTCTCGGAACGCTTCCACGTTAGCCGCCCGGTGATTCGTGAGGCCGTATCACGCCTCAAATACGACGGGTTGGTCACGAGTCATCAGGGACGGGGCGTTTTCGTCACGCCACTCTCCACCCGCCACACTTTCCGCATCGAGCCTGCGGCGCTCAACGACCGGAAGGACCTGAGTGAGATTTTCGAACTGCGCATGACGCTCGAAGCCGAGGCCGCGGCGATCGCGGCTCTGCGCCGCAAGCGGGCCCAACTGTCCGTCATGTACGACGCGATCGCCGCCATGGAAGCCGCCGTCCGCCACAAGACCGACGGCGTTGACGCAGACGCTGCGTTTCATAAATCGATAGCGGAGGCTACGGACAATACCTACTTCAAGCAGTTCATGGAGTTCCTGCAAAGCCGCATCTACGCTAGCATCCGCGCAGCCCGGCACGATCTTGTGCAAGACGAAACACGCGCTGAGATCGATATCAACGAACACCGGAACATCCTCGAGGCGATCCGCCGAAGGGAGCCAAGTGCCGCCCGGGCCGCGATCCTCACACATTTGACGAATGCCGCGCGCGGCCTGAAGCTGGACAAACGAATCCTCGATCACGCCGACAAGACCCGCCGCTAGCGCGCTGACGCCACTCGCCGCCGTCATTCCATTCGGGAGAAGGTTAGGTGGGCCCTGGTGTTGCCGATCGATCCGGGAACATTTTATTTGTCTGACAACCTGATAATTTGTACTATCGTCCGCAATCAATCCCGCGCGCCGACCACTAAAACCCGCGTCAAGAGAATGACGGAGGCATGCGGCTCAAGGCGTTTGCTATACGAGGGGAGGATCATCGTGTTTTGGACTCAACGTATCGTCAATTGGCTCGGCGTCGTGCTAGTCGGGCTCATTGTCGCCGGCTGGGCAACCCCATCCAGTGCCGCCAGTTATCCCTGCAAGAGCGTGGAATGGATCGTCGGGTGGGGCGCCGGCGGTGGTAGTGACCGTTTCGCCCGAAGCATCGCCCGTGGCGTATCCGAAAACTTGGGCGTACCAGTGAAGGTCATTAACATGAAGGGCGCGTCGTCGGTGCTCGCGCAGCAGGAAACCATCAAGCGGCCCGCGGACGGCTGCACAATCTTCAGCATTACGCCCGACCAGATCACCAACGAACTGACTGGCTTGACCGATCTTTCCACCTTGGGCACGTTGACGCCCGTGTTCCGTGCGCACGTGGACGTGGGCATGCTGCACAGCAAGGAAGGCGGCAAGTTTGAGACCTGGGAGGCAGTTGTCGTCTACGCGAAGGCGAACGAGGGCGAGCTGCTGATAGGCGGCACGGGCGCGGCAAGCTTCGACGAAATCGTCGCCAACGTGGTTATGAAATCGGCCGGCGCCACGTTCCGCTACATCCCCTACGAGTCGGCGACGGAGATGCACGCCGACCTGCTGGGCGGCAGGCTCGACGTGATTTACGACGAGGTCAGCGTCATGTCGGGCATGATTGAGGCAGGCCAGGTGCGGCCCTTGATCGTGCTGGCGGAGAAGCGGCTCGAAAAGTTCCCGGATGTGCCGTCGGCCAAAGAGCTCGGCTATCAGGTGCCCCCGTCGCTGTGGCGCGGCGCCTCGGTGAAGAAGGGCACGACCGATGACATCGTCATGATGTTGGAGGCCGCGTACAGGAAGGCCGCTGACACCGACGCCTACAAGGAGTTCGAGGAAGGGCGGCTGCTCAATCTCTATCCTGGCCGGCTCGGCTCTGCGGACTTCACAAAGGTCATCGCCGATGAGCACGGCACGTACAAGGACGTGATCGAGGGCCTGAAGAAATAGTCGCCCGGCAACCTTCTGATGGCGACGGAAACTTCGCAGCCGTGCGAAAACGACGGCCGGAGTACCGTCGTCGCTATTGTGCAATTGCGGCTGGTCGTGGCTAGACTCGTTCGGTTCGGCCGGTGGCGTCTGTCCGGCAGCTGATGGAAATCGGACGGGATGATGTCGTGAGATACCGTGTTGTTCTGGTGCCCGCGTTGTTCTTCGCCGCGTCGGTCTATCTGTGGTTCGTCGCCTCGGCGTTTCGCGGCGGCGTCGGCCGTTATGAGCTGATCGGTCCTTCGTTCTTTCCCAAGATCCTATTGGTCGCGATGATGGCGCTGACCGCCGTGGAAGTGCTACGGGGGCTTGCTGCGGCACGCGCCGCAAAGCCCGGCGATGGCGAGACAAAGGCCGCCTTCTTCCCCCTCGATCTGGCGCTGTCGGTGGCCATCACGGTCGGTTACGTGGTGGCCCTGCATTGGGTCGGTTTCATTCTCTCGACGCTCGCGTTCCAGTCGCTGCTTCTGGCTGCAGTGTTCCACCAGCGGCGCTGGCGGATCACGATCGGGGTGCCCGTGGTGCTGACGACCGTTTTCTTCATCGTCTTCATCGAACTGATGAGTGTGCCCCTGCCCCGCGGCTACGGCATCTTCCATCAGCTTAACAAACTGATCTACTAACGGGCGGTCGGCGATGGAGCTGCTGCAGGGCCTCGAAACGGCAATTCAGGCGGAGGTGCTGATCTTCATCCTCCTCGGCACCTTCGTGGGGCTAGTCCTGGGGGCGCTGCCGGGCCTGGATGCGACCACGGGCGTGGCGCTGCTGCTGCCGGTCACCTACGTGCTGGCGCCGGTGCCGGCATTGATGTTCTTCGTATCGCTCTACGCTGCGGGCGTGTTTGCCGGCTCCATCACGGCGATTCTGTTCCGCATCCCGGGCTCGTCCGAAGCCATTATGACCGCCATCGAGGGGCACCACTTCACCGCTCGCGGCGAGGCCGGCGTAGCGCTCGGCGTCGCCGTTGTGTGCTCGGCCATCGGCGGCATCGTCGCCACTGTGGCTCTGTTCACGGTGACGCCGATGCTGGCCTCGGTGGCGCTCCAGTTCGGACCATCGGAATACTTCGCCCTCGGCATACTCGGGCTTAGCTGCATCGCCGCGGTCAGTGCCGATGATCCGGTCAAGGGCCTGATCGCGGCGCTCATCGGACTATTGCTGTCGACTGTCGGCATCGACCAGATCACCGGCGTCAAGCGCTTCGATTTCGGCGTCACCTCGATCCTCGGCGGCATCCCGTTCGTGCCGGCGATGATCGGCTTGTTCGCGGCATCGGAGGTCTACCGGCGCATCGCCGAGCGCAACCTCATGCTGGTCTCCGAGGTGGGTGAAGGCGGCAGCCGCTTCCGGGTGCGGCTGCCGCGGCTGGCGGAGCTTCTTCGGCTGCGCTGGACAGTGCTGCGCTCGTCGCTGCTGGGCCTGTTCGTCGGCATCCTGCCAGGCGCCGGCGCCACTACGGCTGCGATCCTTGGCTACAGCATGGAGGTGCGACTCGCGAAGGATCCCAGCGGGTTCGGCAAAGGAAAGATCGAAGGCGTGGCAGCGCCCGAGTCCGCGAACAACGCGGCGGCCGTCGGCGCAATGATCCCGCTGCTGTCGCTGGGCATCCCAGGCAGCGGCACCACCGCCGTCCTCATTGGCGCCTTTCTGATCCACAATCTGCAGCCGGGCCCGTTTCTGTTCCTGAACCACAGCGATATCGCCTATGCCTTATTCAGCGGCATCGCCATCACCAACCTTACGATTCTGTTGCTGGCCGCCGTCTTCATTCCCTTCTTCGCGCGCCTTGTGCTGCTGCCCTATCCGGTTTTGGCGACTTCGATCTTGTCGGTCAGCGTCATCGGTTCGCTGTCCTTCGGCGACGTCAACTCGGTGGCCGTGATGCTGGCCTTCGCAGTTCTCGGCCTGGTGCTTGAGGCGACGCGCTATCCGCTGGCGCCGGTGGTGCTGGGCATGGTGCTGGGACCGATCGTCGAAACCTCGCTGCGGCGCGCACTTTTGATGAGCGGGTTCGATTTCTGGGAGATCTTGACGCGGCCGCTGACGGCGGTCTTGCTGTCGATCGCGGTCGTCTTCGTGCTGACCCCGGGCGCGCACGCACTATGGCGTGCACGTCAACGCCGGCCGCACAGATGACTGACAAGAGAGTAGCGCGATCGCTGCGTGGCGCCCGAAGCGTTTGGTGCTCCAAGTCGCCTCAGGTGGTGGTTAACACGGTCCCCGGGCCGGCGCCCTAGCTGCCTCGATTGCCTCCCGGCCGACTCTGGAGTTGCGGTTGGCATTGATGATCGAGCTTCGGGTTAGCCCACCCCAATGTCTGCCTATGGCGGATTGTGTTGCAGAAGTCGCTGACGTTGCAGGAGGTGATTTAGATTGGGCATGCGTTGTTGAAATTGAGCTTGTCTTTTGACCTGGCCGCAGTTCGATCTTAGTGGAAATGACGCCACTTGTAGCGCCTGTAGAGCCTCCAAAAGCGCGGATGACCGGTGACGAAGGCCATTCTTTTGAAGAAACGGCAACGACGGTAGCGCCGCCAAAGCCGATATCCGCAGTGGACTTGGATAATCTTCGCGCCACATATCGCGACCACAATCGCCATGTCAGTCGGGGTAGACCTCCTGAGGAGTAGTGCCGCTTTACTCACAAGAGGGGACCATCGCTTCGCTATGGTGCCGAGCTAGGTTTGTGTGATCTGCGCACTCCTC
>JAUVMS010000108.1 GCA_030600135.1 Hyphomicrobiales bacterium
CAGCCCTTGCCAAGCGAGGCACGCTCATTGACCGGCGTAATGACCAGCATCGGAATGGAGCTGGAATAGGCTTGCGCAATGCCCGTCGCCGCGTTGGTGAGGCCCGGCCCGGTAATGAAGCAGCACACGGCAGGCCGGCCGGCGATCTGCGCATAGCCATCGGCCATGAAGGCGGCGCCCTGCTCGTGGCGTGCCAAAACGTGCTTCAATCGGCCGTCGGCCAAGCCGCGATAAAGCTCGATGGAATGGGTGCCTGGAATGCCGAAAACGATGTCGGCCCCGTATTCGCTCAAGAGCTTGGGGATCGCCTCACCACACGTGGTCATGGCCATTGGCTCCTTAGAAGTGCAATCAGGGAACTGTCGGGCGCAGCCCTGCAACCTCAGCCTGCGCTCAAGACCCTACGCCTGCTTGAGAATTGTTCCAAGATCCATATGCGCCGGATTACCTTCAATCATAGACGGAAATGGACCTGACGATCACCACCGGTATCGAAAGGGAGCCGGATCCTGGTCGGGCTTTTCTCCGTCCAGCAGCGAGGCCAAAATTGCGGCCGTTCCCATGCCCCAGGTCCAGCCGAGATAACAGTGACCCGTGTTAAACCAGAGGTTGGCAGGCCGAGGTGCTTGCGAAACCACCGGCAGTCCGTCCGGCGTCATGGCCCGCAGACACGCCCAATACGCGCTCTCCTGGCCATCGCTGGGCGCAATGCAAAACTTGTCGAGGGTTGCGTGATGGGGGCGAAAGTCGTCGCGCGACCAGTTTGTATTGTAGCCTGCGAAGTGGACACCAGCGACGACGCGGAGCCGATTGCCAAGCGGGGTGAGCAATGCTTGGTTCTCGCCGTCAACCAGCGCCTGCCGGGGGGCGAACTCAGTCTGTGCCACGGGAACGGTCATTGAATATCCGCGGGCCGGGTAAATCGGCAGGTCGATGCCCAATGTCGCGGCAAAGCGGCCACTCCATGGACCAAGACAGACAACAAAGACATCGGCGGTGATCGCGCCCTTTGATGTCTTGAGCATTGTGGCGCGGCCGCCCGCGGCGTCGAGAGATTTAATCTCGCACTCAAACTCGAATGTGACGTCAAGCTCATAGGCGCAAACGCGGGCAAGCTCACGCGTGAATGCGCAGCAATCCATGGTCACGTCATCGCCGACAAAGATACCGCCGACCGGCGGCGCCGAAGCGCGCGTCAAAAGAGGCTCGCGGAAGAGGCATTCAGTGCCGGACAGCACCTCGACGTTCAGCCCCTTTCTGCTCAAGAAATCCGCATGGTGCTGGTCGGCGGCAAATCTCGCGTCGTCGTCGTAGGCATAGAGCGCACCGTTTTTGGGCCCCGCGCCAGAATCAAGCTCCAGTTCGTCTGCGAGCGCCAGAGTGAGAGCGCGACTGTAAAGGGCCAGGTTCAAGCCGTGGACCGCATTCCTGTCGACGACGGATCGGCGGCAGGCCTTCAAGAAACGTGGCCCCCATGACATCAACTCGCGGCCGGCGGTTCGCCACTTGATGGTGAACTCCGGCTCGCGCGACACAAGAGCGCGCAGGAGTTGGCGTGGGGCCGAGGGATCGTTCCAAGGCTTGGAGTGGCTAGGCGTCAAGGTGCAGCCGTTGGCGAAGCTCGTGGCGCTTGCAGCCTTTGCCTCGCGGTCGACCACAGTCACATCATGGCCGCGTTCGGCGAGAAACCAGGCCGTCGTGACGCCGGTTATTCCAGCACCCAGGATACAGACCTTCATGTCGTCGACCCAATGACACGCCGGTTTGGCCAACCAAGCAGCCGACCAAACTCGGACAACAGGCTAGTTGTCAGCTTCGGCAAGTTCGGCCTCCACTGCTGCATCCTCACGGAAAAGCTGCTCCAGCTCCTCGGCCTCTTTCATTGCCCCGGCCCGAACCTTCTCCATGTCGTTGTAGTGGCGATACTCGTCATAGAGACGTCGACGATCGTGATCGGCAAAAGTCTCGACAATGGCTCGTGCCTCGGAGGTGGAATATCCGAGGCCATGTAGCACCGACTTGGTCAGCTCGATCGCGGAATAAAATGTTTCACGCCACATGATCTCGACGCCCAGATCCATAAGGCGGTGGGCGTGCCGGCGATCGCGGGCTCTGGCGTAGATGGGGACGCCCGGAAAGTGCTTGAGGACAACCTCCGCAGTCTTGAGCGATAGCTCTACATCACCCATCGAGAGCACCAGTGCACGGGCTTTGTCGACCTGTGCGGCCCTCAAGATGTCGAGCCGGCTGGCATCGCCGTAGTAAATCTTATTGCCGAACCTCTTTACGAAGTCGACCTGCTCGGGACTGTTGTCGAGGGCGGTGAAGTGAATACCTTTGGCTGCAAGCACGCGCGCGGTTATCTGGCCGAAGCGACCAAAGCCGGCGATGACAACATGGCCCTGGGCCTCTGGAGGCACGTCGTAGTCCCGGCCATCGCCGGTGTCGGCTGACGTAAGCGCGTCATCGGCGAGGAGAAGCAATGGCGTTGCCACCATGGAAAGGGTGACCACGACCGACAAGAGCTCCATCAGCTCGCGATCTATCACACCGACACCGAGGGCGGCGGCGAGGATGACAAAGGCAAACTCTCCGCCTTGCGATACAGCGAGAGCGAGGCGGCGGGCGGCGGGCTGATCGAGCCCTTGCATGCGGCCAACGAAATAGAGGATCCCACCTTTGACTGCGAGCAAAGCGGCAACGAGCCCGAATACGATGAGAGGCTCGTTCGACAAGATCCGGAGGTTGAGGGACATCCCGATTGCGGTGAAGAACAGCCCGAGCAACAAGCCCTCGAACGGCTC
Source organism: Hyphomicrobiales bacterium (assembly GCA_030600135.1). Taxonomy (GTDB): domain Bacteria; phylum Pseudomonadota; class Alphaproteobacteria; order Rhizobiales; family JAUVMS01; genus JAUVMS01. The sequence continues at coordinate 2,805 of JAUVMS010000108.1, forward strand.
CAGGTCAGCCTGGATTTGGTGGCGGTACTCGGAATCAGCGAGCAACGCACCAGCGATAAAGGCACCAAGTGCCGCCGACAATCCGGCCAACTCCATGAGCAGCGCGACACCAACGACGGTGAGCAGAGCGCTGGCCGTCATGGCCTCGCGCACTCCTGATGCCGCGACCAATTTGTAGACTTGGCCCAACACGAACCGGCCAATGACAACAACAACCGCGATGGTGCCAAGACCAATGAGCGCATTGGTAATCGTCATGCTGTCCTGCGCCTCGCCGCCAAGAGCGAATGCCGGGACGAGCGCGATAATCGGGATTGCCGCGAGGTCTTGAAACAGCAGGATCGAAAACGCCACGCGACCGTGGCGCATGTTGAGTTCACCTTTCTCCTCGAGCACCTGGAGAACGAATGCCGTCGAGGAGAGCGACAAAGCCAGCGCGATGATCAGTGCGCGCGGCATGGTGAAACCGAGCAATAATCCAGCGCCCAATAGCGCCAAACTCGAAAGCAACAGCTGCGTGCTTCCAGCGCCGAAAACAGCACGTCGCATGGTCCACAAGCGTTTGGGCTTGAGCTCGAGGCCGATCAAAAAGAGCAGCAGAACAACGCCGAGTTCGGCAATATGAAGAATGCTTTCAACCTGCCATATACCGTAGACGACGCCGAGGCCCGACGGGCCGATCAAGATGCCGGCCATCAGGTAGCCGAGGACCGAGCCGATCTTGAGCCGCTTTGCCAAGGGTGCGGCGATCGCCGCGGCCGCAAGGAATACCACAGCCTGAATGAGGAACGACTTCTCCACGAAACCCCCTTTAGCGCGGTGCTTGATCAATCAATGCCGTTGTAGCGAAGCAAATTTGCTCAGCGACGGCGGGTACTGCTCGCTGCGGTGGCGATGTGCTCCAGCCAGCAGCCAGCGCGCGACGAATTCGGCGAAACATGCCACCAGAACAATGCAGTTTGTTTTCGAGAGCTTCGCTCATGCGTGGGTAGATCAAATGGGTTCACTCGACAAGATACCGCTTCAGCTAGCAGAAACATTTCGTCCACACACATATGTGGTTGTGCATGGCGGATCAAATGACGGTTCGTTACAGGAATGCCACGGTTTTAGGTCGCGATCATCGTGACATGGGTCTTAGGCGTGCCGAGCTAGCAAGCGCTCACATGCCGATGAAGCGCTGGGCAATCCTGCCGCCGAGGGTCTTGAAGCGTAACGGACTTTCGCTTGCCCACAGGCACGTGCACGGCCCGCCTGGATCGACAACCGGGCGATGTTCGACCTCCTCGTCAGCGTCGGCCAAATCACCGCGGCAATAGCGCACGGATCGATCAGTAAAAGACCCCTGAAGCACGAGAGTGAGTTCAGTTCCACCATGGCCGTGCTCTGGGATTGCGCGACCGGGCGCAATATTGAGGAGCCTCAGATCACCAGGGGAATTGTCGGAAAGCGGAATTGGGAAATATTTCGTGCCCGGTCCCAACCACTTCCAACCGATGCCGCCCAGATCGAATTCAAGGTGGCGCGAAAGCGGTTTGGGAAACTGCTTAGCATCATCTGAATATGCCCTTCGCCGCACGGGGAACTCTCGCACGTTGATCACGCTGTCCAATCGTGCGCTGAACATGCCATCGCAATCGTCAAGAATTGGCTCGGGCGTCAGCTCCTCGAGCAATACAGCGCCGATGGTCCGCATGCGCTGCGATTCTAGACGGCACCTCGGACACCAATCGAGGTGGCACGCAACAACGGCCGACAAGGCCTCGCCGAGCGTGCCGGCAGAGTAGCCCATCAGTGTCGCTACATCAGGATGATGCGTAATTCTCATCGCAGACCTTCAAGCGCACTTCGGACTTTTTGATAGGCCAACCGCATGCGCGACTTGACGGTGCCAAGCGGCAATTTCAACTGATCTGCTATCTCAAGATGAGATAATCCGTCAACGTAGGACAAGCGGACAACGGCGACTTGCTCTTCGGGAAGAGTGGCTAGAACGCGGGCTATTTGCTCGCTTTCCTGGCGTCGTGAGACCAACTCATCTGGTAGCAGGTCGTCGCATTCGCCCTCATAGTTTTCTTCAGACCACCGCTGCCAGACCACCTGTCGACGCAGCCGATCGATCCTCAAATTGCGCGCGATGGTAAAAATCCAGGTCGAGACACTGCCCTTGTCTTCGGCAAACAAATGCGCCTTGCGCCATACGGTGAGGAGGGTTTCCTGGGCGATATCCTCGGCCATCGTAACGTCCGCACCCTGGCGCATTAGGAGCGCCTTGACACGGGGCCCAAAGGTTTCGAACAGCTCACGAAATGCCTGCTTGTCCCGCTGCTGAGCCACGCGTCGAAGATGGCTCGCCATGAGTGCCGCATTGGCGCTAGACTTACTCCGCACAGCCCGTGAACTCCGGACAAACGACTGCAACATGTCGACGCTCGCTCGGTGTCGTTTAGGCGGATACGCACGGCGCGCATTGCCGGTTCACCGAGGCAGGGCGATAGAGTTGCGGCCAGGTTAGCCGAACAAATGGCCAGGTCGCCACAACGACAGTCGTCCGTAGCGAATTGGCAAGAGAACCTGATGTAAAATTTAGACACCTTCGCCAGGTTTTACCAGTACGCAACCACTAATTCTCCAGCGTCCGTCAATTTTTTTCATGAAATACTGAGCAATTACTGCATCGTTGCCCAAACTCTCTAATATTACTCTTTGAACAATCCGGTCGCCAATTGTCTTTAATCCAAGGAATTTTGCGGATTTGGACCGGTAGACTTGCGGATAACCGCGTTTGACCATTTCCATGAAAAACTCAGGCGTGCCAAACTTGCCCTGAATTTGCGGTGAGGCAAAGCCGAATGCGGTGACACCGTCATCACGCCGAAAGGCATCCAGTTGTCTTGAGATCACGTCCCGGATGGCACCCTTTTCACCATCATCGGCATCGACGTTGATGGTGCCGACAACGACCAAAAGTGCCGCCGCGGCGAGCAACAGCCCAGCTGCCCTGAAAAGGGATGTGCTTGTGTGATCTAGCATGGTTCCAATCCTCCGACAGCCTGCGGTCGAGCGCGCGATGACCAAGGAGAAGTCGCTCTAGGACATCAAGTCGCGCAGCCGATAGTAGGACATTCCGAGCGCCAGCAGTTGGTTGCCAAGCCAACGCGTGGTCGGAATGCGCACATGTTTGACGCGCTCGAAAACATCAAACCGTTCCATCGTACCGGCGACGGCGTCCGCGACGATCTCACTTGCCACGTGAGCGAAATTCACGCCGTGACCGGAATAGCCCTGGAGATAGAAAACATTGGGTTCGAGCCGCCCGATCGCTGGCACGCGATTAATGATTATGCCGATTTTACCTCCCCAGGCGTAATCGATCTTCTTACCAGATAGCTGCGGAAAGACTTGTGCCATGCGCGGGCGAATGGAGCCGGCGATGTCGCGTGGCTCACGATTGGAATAGTTGCAGCGGCCACCGTAGAGCATGCGCTTGTCGGCCGAGAGCCTGTAATAGTCGAGGATGAGATTGGTGTCGCAAACAGCAAGATCACGAGGGTTGATCTCATCGGCCAATTCGCCAAGCGGCTCGGTGGCGACAATGTAGCTGCCGGTTGGGAACAAGAGACCGTTGAGACGATCCTGCGATAGCAAGTGATAGGCACCGCCTGCGAGGATCACTGTGTCCGCGGTAACGCGGCCGCGAGCGGTGCTAACGACCGGCTTTTCGCCGTGTTCAATGGCGGTGACCGGCGAGCCCTCGAATATGGCCACACCCAAATTGCTCGCTGCGTTGGCTTCGCCGATGCACAGGTTGAGCGGATGGAGATGGCCGTTGCGGCCATAGACCAACCCTCCGTGGTAGGCATCGGTTGCCAGAACCTTGGACAACGCCTCGCGATCGAGCAACTCCATGTCCGAGCCCAAGCCATGCTTTTCATGGGCCTTGAAATCATCCTCGATGTGCTTCATGTGCGACGGTTTGTTCGCCACCGAGATCCAACCACGCTTGAGATCGCAGTCGATGCCATATTTTGCGACGCGTTCCTCAACGATCTCATTGCCACGATAGTGGATTGACCAGAGCAGCTTCTCGCCGTCCTCACCGAATTGCCGCCGGAATTCGGGCGAGCCGCTCATGCCACCAATGAGCTGGCCGCCGTTGCGCCCCGATGCGCCCCAGCCAATCTTGTTGGCTTCAACGAGGGCAACTTTGAAACCTCGCTCGGCGAGAGTTAGGGCGCAGGAGACACCCGAAAACCCGCCTCCGACGACGCAGACGTCGACGCTATGATCACCCTCGAGCGTCGGATAGTTCGATTCCGAATTGACGGTCGCGGCATAGTAGGAAGCGCAGTGACCTTCTGGCTCCGGCGTACGATTGAGCATCGCAGACCTCTCAAAGAACTCTCAAATACCACTCGTAATCGCGATCGCCGACCTCGGCGTGAAAACGCGCCTCTTCGTTGCGCTTGGTACGCAGATAAATGGAGATAAACTCTTCACCCAAGTAGCGCTGCAGGATATCACCTTGCTCGAGCACGTCGAGCGCTGCCCGCCAGCGGATGGGAAACGGGGGTGCCGTGCCTATTGGTTCGCACTCATTTACCCGTTTGTGCGGCTCGATTTTGTTTTCGAGACCGTGGTGGATGCCGGCCAAGATGGCGGCGGCCGCCAGATAGGGACAGGCATCGGCGCCGGCGACGCGATGCTCGAGCCGGCGGTTGGCGGCGTCGGCGACGGGCAGTCGGATTGCAGCAGAGCGATGGTTTTCGCCCCAGGTCGCCTGGACAGGCACGAAGTAGCCCTCCTGGAAACGTCGATAGGAGTTTGCATTGGGCGCGAGCAATGCGATCGATTGCGGTAGGCTCGCCACGATGCCGCCGACCGCGTGCTCGAGCAGCGTCTCGCCGTCATCGCCGGCAAAAATGTTGCTGCCATCTTTGTCCAGGACGCTCACGTGCAGGTGCAGACCGCTGCCAGTGCCGCTTGTGATGGGTTTGGCCATGAAGCTCGCGAGCCAATCACGCTTACGGGCCGCCTCCTTGACGGCTCGCTTCAAGAGCATTGCTTCGTCGCAGGCCCGGAGCGCATCGGCGTTGTGCTGAAGATTGGCTTCAAACTGGCCGTCGCCATACTCGCTCAAGATCGAGGTGACGGGGATGCGCTGCGTGGCGGCGAACTCCTCGGTTTCGCGAATAAACGGCGCGAAGTCGTGAAAGGCCTCCATGCTCAGGCATTGTGGCCCCTTCAGCGGCGGCACACCACTCGGTGGATCAGGCGCATGGGGCGGACGCGAAACAGGGTCGAGCAAATAGAACTCGAGCTCGAGAGCAACGACCGGCGTGAGCCCATCGTTGGCAAACCGTTCGAGCACTCTGATGAGTGCGGCGCGGGGATCCCACGCCTCGCGTGCGCCGTCTCGCGATCGCGCCTCGACGAGAACCTGCGCAATGCCACGGTCGGACCACGGAACTGGAGCCAACGTTCCCGGTATGGCGATAAACATATTGTCCGGATCGCCGGCGTGGGTCGGCTCGAAGACCTCTCCCGGCACGCCGCCCTGGGCGTCGAAAAGCAATGCCGTGAGGGGGAGGTTGACGCCTTTTGTCCCCAGATCCTCGAGTCCCGAGGCCGGATACTGCTTGCCGCGGAAAATCCCGTTGATATCCGTCGTCAAGACCTCGACAGCGTCGACATTTGAGTGTTTGGCAAGAAAGCTACGAGCTTCGTCTTGAAACGACATATCTTGAAACCGAAATCATTCTTATTGAATGACGTTGCTGGGTTTGGCCGGTTAATGTCGCGGGCAATCGGCATCGCGTTCAGATGACTGTCATAGCGGTGCCGGATGGTCAATGTCAGTCCCTTGCCGCGAAGGCGCAAGGGGCATAGGCCTTGGGG
>JAUVMS010000395.1 GCA_030600135.1 Hyphomicrobiales bacterium
CGGCCGGGCCGGAAATCGGTGGCGGCAAATACTTCGTGAAGCCGACCGTGTTCACCGGCGTCAACAACGAGATGCGGATTGCGCAGGAGGAGGTTTTTGGCCCGGTGCTATCCATCATCAAGTTCAAGGATGACGAGGAGGCGGTGCAGATCGCCAACGACGTGATCTACGGGCTAGCGTCGGGCGTCTGGACGCAAAACCTCAAGCGCGCCACATTGTTGGCGCGCCGGATCCGAGCCGGAACTGTGTGGATCAACACCTATCGCGCGGTGAGCATCACGACACCGTTTGGCGGCTTCAAGCAGTCGGGCCTTGGCCGCGAGCTCGGGCGTGACGCCATCGAGCAGTATCTGGAAACCAAGAGTGTCTGGGTTTCGACCGCAGATGCCGTCGGCAACCCCTTCGTCATGAAGGTGCCGGGCAGTTCGAAGTAAGGCCCAACGACGCCATTGCCGCCACGCCCACCGCACTTGTGCGTGTGGCGGCAATCGGTTTGAGAGCTGGTCACGACACGCTTGCGGAGGTTGCAGCCCAATGATCTCCCGCGCTGCCGGTTCAACTTGGACCTGAACGAGCCCATTGCGGTCTCAATTGTACCATCTACGTAATAAATTACACAATTAACATATTAGACTACGTGACATAACATGTTGAAAATAAAACAAGAACACAATTTTTGAGGGATGATAGGCAACATCAAGCTTTGACCTCGACCTTGAGTTCCCAAGTCCTGTGCAGCGTCGCGATCGTCGTAGGGCGCGATGCACTGATGACTTGGGAGCGAACACATGAATGCGATCACGCAAAATCGTTCAATCGGCGGCGCCGACCTCATCGCGCCAATTCTATTCATTCATGGATCGCTGGGTTCGAGCGCGCAATGGCAGGAGACGATCGACGCTCTCAATTCCGACGCCCCCGTAATGTCGATCGATTTGAGCGGCTATGGCCGCAACGGCCCTTGGCTGAGCGAGCGCCCGATCTCGCTTGCCGAAGAGGCCATGGTCGTGCTCCGACCGCTCGGCCGCCAGGTCAGACGATTACACATTGTCGGTCACGGTTTTGGTGCCGCCGTCGCCCTGAAGATCGCCGAGCTGTGGCCGGAACGGATCACGAGCTTGGTGCTCATTGAGCCCATTTCCGTCAACATTTTGCTCGGCCAGGGGCCGAGTGCCGAAGCCGCCCGGACCGATTTTGCGGCGGTGGCGAGCGCGGTGACCGCAGCCTGGAACGACGGCAGGCCGGGCGAGGGCTTAGAGTTGTTCACCGAATTCTGGAACGGTTCCGGGGCATGGGCCATCTTGGAAGAGGATGTCCGCCAGCAGTTGATTGCTCGAGTCCCTCGTTTGCTTTCCGATTTCGAGGCCTGCCGGGGCGATGCCGCGCGAGCTGGCGACGTTGCCGAATTGGAGATGCCAACCACGCTCGTCGTCGGCACCGATTCACCATCGACCGGTCGCGCCGTTGCCGAAGTTTTGGCGCGTGCGATGCCCGACGCCAGTCTCAAGTGCATCCGCGATGTCGGCCACATGCTGCCCGTAACCCATCCAGAGTTGCTCGCCACCCTCCTCCGGCACCATTTTGGCAATCTCGAAATTCCCATACCCAGTGCTCAAACTCGGCCGATGGCAGCCATCGGAGTGGCGGCATAGCGATTGCTTCCCGCGCCCCGAATGGGCTGAAGCGATTTGTCGGGTGGTGCAAAGATTGTTGATTCCGCACTGCACAAAAATGCGATGTTGGCAAGACCAATCCGGATCCCTGTGTAAGCCGTTGTGAACGCTAGTTGGCTGCCTCTGTCCTAGCATGATGGAGGCCAGTCAACGGTTTGCGAAAAAGAGTGTAAGTTCCGGAAATAAATTAAGATTCTTAAGAGTCTAGGGAATTTCACATAATCCAGCGATGCAATGCGTTGCGTGCATATCTGCCCTGCCATTCGAAGGGTTGCGCACTTGGGTGCGCCGCAGCATATGTGCTTCAAAGCTAGAGGAGAACGATCATGAGCACAACTTACACGCACACATCCTCAACCGGTCGGAGATCACGGCTGGAGGTTCGCACAGGCCATGTCTTTCGCCGCCTCGCGGAATGGCTCAGGGCGCGCCGCGACCGCAGGATCACGATCGGGGAGCTGAACGCACTGGACGATCGCATTCTGCACGATATCGGTATTCCGCGCAGCGCGATCGGCGCCATTGCCGAGAATCGCTTTCACGAGCGCATGACCGACTTTGACGATCAGTGGAAGCACCTGCGGCACTATTGACGTCATCACCCATCCCGCGATGCGGCTCGCGGGCGATGAGGCGTCAACTGGCAAGGGGGCGTGCTGTAAAAAGCGCGCCCCTTTGTCGTGCCTCGTATGCCTCCATGGTGCCCCCCTGTGTCTCCATTCAACGACCGTCGGGAAACGCTGTTTTGCCGTCTCGCAGCCGTCGCAAGAGTGTGATTGAGACTTGATCGCCAAGTCCTCCATGGTCACCTATGTAACGCGAACAACCCCACGTCCGAACTGGAGGCCTTGCCCAATGTCCCCGATCACACCCCTTGTCCCGCGCCAACCCGTCCCCGATCTCGCCGTCGATCTCGTCGGTGGCGGAACCTGGAGCCTTGCCAAGCAAAAGCCAGAAAACTTCACGATGGTCGTCTTTTATCGCGGCCTGCATTGCCCGATTTGCAAGGGCTATCTCGGTGACCTTGCCAAAAAAGCAGACGAGTTTGCCGACCTCGGCGTCAACATCGCGGTGATCTCGAGCGATGACGCTGAGCGCGCCAGCAAAGCGAAGTCCGAGTGGCATCTCGAAAATCTCGACGTTGGCTATGGGCTGTCGCTCGACAGGGCCCGCGAGTGGGGGCTCTACGTCTCTGCCGGCGTTGGAAAAACCTCCATCGGCATCGAAGAGCCAGCGCTTTTCTCCGAGCCGGGACTTTTCATGGTCCGCCCCGACGGCACGCTCTACTTCGCCAGCGTACAAACCATGCCGTTCGCCCGCCCAGCATTCGGCGACATCCTGAAGGCCGTGGCGTTCGTCAACACGCGCGGCTATCCGGCCCGTGGCGAGGTTGTTGACCACAAAGCAGCTGCCTCTGAGGCCGCGTAGGCCGTTGCCGCAACTTCATTTGGCGGCGTCGGAATTTTTGACGTCGCCGAATGGTTAGGGCTCGAGCGAACCGAATTCTGGCCTACGCATTTTCAATTTTCGTCGGCTTTTTCGCGCAGCACGAATTTCTGGATCTTGCCTGTCGACGTCTTTGGCAGTGGCCCGAAAACGATGTGTCGCGGAACCTTGTAGTGCGCCATGTTTTCCCTACAAAAAGTGATGATCGCCTCACTCGAGATTTGCTCCACACCCGGCTTCAGCGTGACGAAGGCGCAAGGAGTTTCGCCCCATTTTTCATCTCGTTTCGCCACGACCGCCGCTTCCATTATATCGGGATGGCGGTAGAGAACCTCTTCCACCTCGAGTGATGAGATATTTTCACCGCCTGAAATGATGATGTCCTTGGAGCGATCTTTGACTTCGAAATAGTTGTCCGGGTGCCAGACGGCGAGATCGCCGGAATGATACCACCCGCCCTGGAAGGACTCGGCGGTTTGCTGCGGGTTTGTGAGATAACCCTTCATGACCGTGTTTCCGCGCACGAAGATCTCACCCACGGTCTCGCCATCCTTCGCCACCGGCTCCAGTGTGTCGGGTTCACCCACGATCAGATCCTCGAGCATCACCATGGGCAGGCCTTGCCGCGCCATGAGCTCATGACGTCGTTGGTCCGTTTCGTCGCGCCATTCAGCCTTCGGCGCGCAATAAACCGAGGGTCCATAACACTCCGTCGCGCCGTAGAGGTGCAAGACCTCAAAGCCCATACCCTCCATCGCC
>JAUVMS010000363.1 GCA_030600135.1 Hyphomicrobiales bacterium
CAAGACACCCGCTTCATCACTCGCCTCGCGCTCTCGCGCGTACTCTTGATGAACGATGCGCGCTATCCTTGGGTCATTCTCGTGCCAGAGCGCATCGGCGCCGTGGAAATCATCGATTTGGGTGAGACGGACCGTGCAATGTTGCTCGCAGAGATTTGTCGGGTGAGCGAGGTGTTGAGGCAGCTCCACCGACCGCACAAACTGAATGTGGCGGCCCTTGGCAACCAAGTGAGGCAACTCCACATCCACGTCATTGCTCGCCAAACCGACGATGCCGCCTGGCCGGGGCCGGTCTGGGGTGTAGGCACTGCGACGCCCTACGAAGAATACGAAGCGGCCGAACGCATCGGCGCGATCCGAGCCGCATTGAGCCAATAGGGCGACCACGACGTGGCCGCAATTCCAGGATTGCACGTAACTACAGCCTGTGCTCTCTAATGCCAGAGGGGGAGTACCCGCCATGCCCACAATCGGTACAGCAGAAAGTCTCAATCGCGCGTGCGAGCGTCGCACCGACAAGGACTGGATCGCCTCCGCCAAATTCCACGCGCGTGCGCGCTACATGATCCTGATCGAGCTGAAGCCCGCTATCGTTTCAGACGAGGAGAGGTCGATTGCATCCATCAGATGGTTCCCTCGCAGCGATATCGAGGACTTTGGCCTAGGGCGGGAAGAACCGGTCTTCCTTGGCCTCGACGATGACGAAAATCCTCACTTTGCCATCAACATCACCGAACACCGCGCGCGCGCGGTGCCCGAAGGGCCGTTCATCTTAAAGCCCTACGTCGATGTCCGCGGCCTCGCCGGGCAGGGCACCATGTCGCCCGAGGAACTCTCGCTCGCCGGCATGGCCCGGGCCATTGCCTCCTGGCACACCACCCAGCGTTGCTGCGGCCATTGTGGTTCCACGAACAATAAGAAAGACGGTGGCTGGCGCCTCAAGTGCTGGTCGTGCGGCCAAGACCATTTCCCGCGCATGGACCCGGTCGTGATCATGCTCGTTACCGACGGTGATCGTTGCCTCATTGGCCGCGAGCAGCGCTTTCCCGATGGGTTGTATTCGGCCCTTGCAGGCTTCATGGAGCCCGGCGAGAACATCGAGGCGGCGGTCCGTCGCGAGGTCTTGGAAGAGGCCGGCATCAAGGTCGGCAAGGTCACTTATCAGGAGAGCCAGCCCTGGCCTTTTCCCCACTCGCTCATGATCGGATGTCGGGCCGAGGCGCTCTCAACCGACATCAAGATCGACACCGAGGAGCTGTCGGACGCCAAATGGGTGACCCGCGAGGAGGTGCGCAAGATGTTCGCGGGCGAGCACCCTTCCGGTACTCAGTTGCCCCGCCCCTACGCCATTGCCCGCAAGCTCCTCATGGCCTTTATCGAGGAATGAACGTATTTGGTTCTGCAGCGCGACGATTGCGGGCGGATTGTGAAGCAGCCTACTTGAGGATAATACGCCAACGCCATGCCGACATGCGCTTCCGACTACAGCAAAGACATCGCCCCCGCCCTTGGCGATGGCCGCCTCGACGCCCCTGCCTTCCATCGCAATCACAAGGTGATCAATGAGGTCCTGGCCCGCCACCTGCATCCATCCGGCGACGTGCTTGAAATCGGCAGCGGGACCGGTCAGCACATCGTCGGCTTTGCCGAAGCGATTCCAAATCTGACATGGTGGCCGAGCGATCCCAACCCAACCCACAGAACAAGCATCGCGGCCTGGTCCCGCCTCAGCGAAGCCGAAAACCTCAAGCCCCCAAGCGACCTCGACGCCGCGGGCGATGATTGGGGCCCTGATCGGTTGGGCCTGCCGCCAGCCCAAAACCTAGCCGCCATCATCTGCATCAACGTCCTGCACATCGCCCCCTGGGCCGTGACCGAGGGAGTGCTTGCCGGCGCCGGACGCCATCTCAAGAACGGCGCTTGTCTCTTTGTCTATGGGCCGTTCATGCGCGACGGCAGCCACGTCGCCCCGAGCAATGCCGAGTTTGACACCGCTTTGCGCCAGAGAGATCCCACATGGGGTGTTCGCGACATCGCGGACATAGAGCGCGCCGCCTTGAAACACGGCTTGGAACTCGCGCACGTCGTTGAAATGCCCTCCAACAACTCTGTGCTCGTCTTAACAAGGCCCGGGAGCGACTAACACCGGTGCCCGCCTCAAAATTATTGCTCGATTAGCTTGAGCTTGGCGTTAGCAGCCCCGTATTTCGCCTTGGCCTCGGCACATGCCTGCTCGAGCCCCTTGGTTTTCACCGCCGCTTTGAACTGGTCGATGCCGTCCTGGATGCCTTTGCGATCCTGATCCTTGTCATAGAGGTCTTCGAATTCCTTTGTTCCCTCGAATGAGCAATCGAGCAGTGCGGTATAGGCGTAACCGAGCGCAAAGGACTGCGCGTAGGATACGGTTTTCGCAGATGCAGGCAGACCAGCCACACCAAGCAACAGGATCAACAGACAGGCTCTCATCATTGCAATTCCGCTTTACAAAGTTGTTCCGGACCCCCAGCGCACGGCATCCGGCGACGGATGGTCCGGGTCTTACCGGCGAACGGATGCCCGGTTAGCCCTCCCCGCCGCATTCTCGCATCAAAAGGTAATTCGCTTCTCTAAAGCGCCTTGCGCAGTCGCTCATACCCCTCTTTGAGCTCGTGCCCGAGCGCGCTTAGCGCGTCGCCCAATCCGCTTGACGTCTTGTCCAGTTGCGCATTCTTGCTGAATTCGTTCCACTTGCCTTCGAGCTTGACCCACTCGTCTTTCGCCTCCTTCGATCCGAGATGGATTTGCAGAGCCAGCTCGTCACGTTTGGTCTTGAGGTCCTCCAAGATTTTCGAAGTGTCCGTCATATCACGCTTCCTACATTGCAGGTTTACCGAGCGATATCTCGTCTGATTTTCCAATATGGACAAAGTAATAGGTGTCATCCCAAGATGGCAAGGAAAGTAATGATCGTTCATTGATCTCGGTCAACGACGATTGCTTGTCGTGGTTTCTTCTGCAACCGATATTGGGAAATCAAAACACTAAGTGCCTGTCTGAGCAGTGCCGGGTGGGCCATGATCTGCTTTGCCGATAATATCTCCAAGCGCATCAAAGCCCAAAGCCACGCCATGAATAATCACCATTGCAATATGCTATTGAGACAGGCAGCTAAGGCGCTGCGACCCTATCCGCGCACACAGTTTTGATCGGCCGTTTCAATTGGCAGCAACGCTCATGACCACAACCGGCGAAGCAGGCGGCGCCACGCTCCGACGCGATACCGAGTCCGGGGGTCGCCAGTCCCTCGCCGACGTCGCCGCCGCAGTCCTGGGCGAACTCGCCGAGACCCCCGGCACACTGTTTGTCCGTGCTCGCGCAACGACCGAGGACATTGCCCCACTCGCGAACGCAGCGCATTGCAACGCACTGCTGCTTGAGAAAGGTGTTTTTCTAGACATCCAGCCCGACGACGCGAAAATCGGCTGGATCGAGATCGCCAACGGTACCTGCCACCTTCCCGTCAGACTCGGGCCAACGCTCATCGTGCTCGGTGATCCGTTTGAGCCCAACCCCCGGTTGGCGCTGGCCCTATACCGATCTGGTGCGCGCAAGATCGTTGTACGGCGCGGATTTCGATGGCACAGGCACGACCTCCTGCGGATCGCCGCGCGTCGCACATTGAAGGCCGTGGTGCATCGCGGCCTGCAGCAGGCACAGCGTTGGCAACTACGCTTCGAGCGGGCGTCCTCGGGACCCGTTTCGCAGGTTGGTGCGCGGGCGCTACGCGGCGCCAGGCAGTTCGCCATTCGTGCGCGATCGACTGTCGAGCGAGACGCACTCGAAATCGGCCATCTGACGGCAGACAGCCTGCCAATTTCACCCAGGGTGGATTTCGTGCGCAATCGCGTTTTGATGTTCAACTCTGCCTTGGCGTGGGGCGGAGCCGAGCGCCAACTCGTCAATACAATGATCGGATTGCAGCAGCGCGGGTTTGAGGTTGCGCTTGCCTGCGAGAATCTGGGTCGCGTTGCCGATAGCGAGTTTTTCGCGCCGATCCTCAAGCAACATGATCTGAGGTTCGGCCCCCTGGACGCGGGCCCTCACGACACTCTCGATCATCTTTCGCAGAGATCGAAAGCGGCGCTCGAACAAGATATCCTTCGGCTGCCACAACACTACCAGGATGCCGTGTGGCCCTTTGTCATGCGAATTCTGTCTGATCGCCCAGCCGTGGTCCATGCCTGGCAGGATCAGACCAACATCATGGCCGGTGTGGCAGCGACACTTGTCGGCGTACCACGCATCATTTTGTCGACACGCAACGTCTCGCCGCAGCACTTCGCCTACCACCAGCCGTACATGCGCCAAGCTTACAAGGCTTTGGGGTTGCATCCAAATGTGCG
>JAUVMS010000141.1 GCA_030600135.1 Hyphomicrobiales bacterium
ACAGCATAGAGTCGCTCGCGGCCTACGAGGCGTACAAGGCTCGGCTGGTGGCGGACCCTCTCGGAAAAGAAAACTATGAGTTTGCACGACGCCAGAAGTTTCTTCTTCGCGAGGATCGAACATTTCAAAAGTTGGCCTCGGCACCTCACGGGGAGCTGATAAAACGGTGATAGCGATTATCTTTGAAGTGAAGCCTGCGGATGGCCGCATGCAAGACTACTTGGATTTCGCCGCAAGGATGCGCCCGCCGCTGAGCAAAGTGGACGGATTCATTTCGGTCGAGCGCTGTCAGAGCTTCTCCGATCCAGACAAGTATTTGTCTCCGTCCTTTTTCCGGATCGCGGACGCCGTCAAGGCTTGGCGAACACTGGATGCGCATCGCGGTGCACAGAAAAGCGGGCGCAGCGGAATCTTCGACGATAACCGATTACGTGTGGCTGGCGTTACTCGTGACTACGGCATGCACAAGCGCTCCTGATGACAGCAACTTGGAGCACGACACTTGAGCAGCAAGCCGAGACCGAACCTCGCAATTGAGTTCGGATTTCTCGGTCTCCTGGCCTTGCTTTGGGGATCGTCATACCTCTTCATCAAGGTTGCAGTGAGCGAAATCCCGCCGATCACCCTCATCGCCGTCCGAGTATCTATCGCGGCGGTTTTCCTACTTTCAGTGCTTCAATGGCGTATGAAAAGCCTGCCACAAGACAGTAAGACGTGGCGCATGCTTCTCGTTCAATCGTTCTTCAACAGCATTGGAGCCTGGACGATCCTTGCGTGGGGGCAGCAACATGTGGACAGCGGCCTGGCAAGCGTTTTGAATTCGACGTCGCCAATTTTCGTGTTTTTCTTCACGCTGCTGGTGACGCGTCATGAGGCTTCGAGTGGACTGAAACTGTTTGGTGCCTGCCTCGGTTTGTTCGGTGTCGTTCTTATCGTTGGCGTCGATGCATTGACAGGCCTCGGTCAGCAAGTTCTCGGGCAGCTTGCGGCGCTCACCGGAGCCGTACATTATGCCTGTGCGGCCATCTATGGGAAACGCTTCTCGCAGCTTACAGCGACGGCCGCCGCAGCCGGCACTATGATTTGGGCCTGTCTAATCCTTGTGCCCGCCAGCCTGATTCTCGATCAGCCTTGGACGCTCCGAGCATCCACACGAGCTGTTTTGGCGGCATTGATTCTCGGTTTGTTTTGTACGGGGATCGCCCTACTAATTTACTTCCGATTGTTGAAAACGCTCGGATCAATCGGTGTGGCAAGCCAGGCTTATCTACGTGCGGGCGTGGGTGTGTTGCTCGGGACAGTCATCCTTGGCGAGCAGATCACTCCAGTAATCGGCATCGGCTTGATCACAACGATACTGGGCGTGGTAGCAATCAACCTTTCGAAGCGATCTGTATGACCGGTTGTGGCCCGCCGGCGGCGGGCCCGCTTGCGATCGCGGCCGCACCAGCGCAGCTAGCGGACTTTATTTCCCGCCCAACCCCGCCCAAATCCGCGCAGGCCACTCCGCCCTATTGCTCCACCAAATGGCCCACAAATGGCAGCTCGCGGAATTTGTGACCGAGGTCCATGCCGTATCCGACGACGAAAACATCGGGACAGCGAAAGGCCACCAGGTCGGCCTCGATGTCGGCTGCCCGTGGGACGGGTTTGTCGAGCAGCACACACGTCATGATCTTGCTCGCCCCGCGTGCCGAAATAAGATCCTTGGCAAAGGCCAGGGTGCGGCCGGATTCCAATATATCGTCGATGATCAGCACATTGCGTCCACGAACCTCGCTCTCCAAATCGCGCAGGATCTCGACCGCCCCGGATGACGTCGTGCTCTTGCGATAACTAGCCAGCGAGATGAAATCGACCTCTGGCGCCAGTCCGGCACCATGCAGCGCCCGAATGAGGTCGGCCGCGAAAATAAAACTCCCCTTCAAGATGGCGGCGACCAGCAGGTTGTCGAGGCCGGCTTTGGCCACCTCTTGCGCCAGCTCTTCTATCCGCTCGCCAATCTGCTCGGCGGTAAACACCACCTCGAGCTGCATATCGGCCCCGCCGGGGACGGCTTTGTGCCCGCAATCTTCCATCGCCTAGCGCTCGCCCACGAAGCGAACTTCAACCCGCCTCACCAGCTCCGGCGGTCCCGGTACGCGTTCGGCAAAACGGGTCGTCTTGCCTCCGGGCAAGCGAGTATTGCGAATTTGCGCTGCCCATTTGTAGAGAACCTTGTCGTTACCATCGAACAGCACGAACACGAGGTCGGGCACCCTCGTGGTCTCGCCCGTCACGTTCTTGATGACGCCGCCGACGACCAACTTCGGCTGGCCGCGCTCCACGATCCACTTGTAACGTATCTTGCCGAAATCCAGCCCACGAACGTTTACGGGTCGCCCGATTGCCGCATAGAACTTGGCGGTTCCAGGGACCGCACGAACCACTTCGCGCGGATAAAGCGCAGCGCCGGCCCCCGCCATGGCGAGCAAGCCGATGAGCAGCAGCCAACAGAGCGCCACGAACGCGCGGCCCGCCCGCGACCTCTTGCGCCCGCCTGTCTGCCCCTCGAGCCCCGACATCTGCGTGCCTAATCGCTCGCCCGCCGAAACACCCGGCCGGTCGAAATCGTGGGCGAACGGGCTCGACGGAGCCTGTTCTTGATAGTTGGGGGCGGGGCGATAGCCAAAATCCGGTTCTTGTTGCAGCGCGCCAGAACGACCGGCGGCAGGCCTTGTGGCGAAGCCCGGCCGCACGCCGTGAAGGTTTCCGGCGTCAGGTGCCGCGGGTCCATGGCCGCCAGCAAAAGCCTCGTCCATCGCCTGTCTCGCTCTGAATTGACCATCGGGGCTCGGCGGGCCGACCACCTCATTCGGCGCCTGCTCGCCCGCAGGTTCGTCGGCTCCGTTTGACATCCAGTCCGCGGCCTCGGATCCGCCACCGGCCACGTCATCGATGCTCGTTTCACCGACGTCGTCCATGACCGCCGGGTCGCCGGGCGGCGCTTCGCCCTGTTCGGGTTGCGCATCGCGTCTCGCTTGTGGGAACGGCATGACATCGGCGCTTGCGGGAGGAACTGACGCTTCGTCCTGATCGCTGTGAATGGCTTCATCGACCTGGTCCGACTCGGCGCCTAAAGCTGGTTCGTCCAGTTGATCCCGAACAATGGCGTCCGTGTCGGCCTTGGCTTGGTCATGATCGTGCGTGACAGTATCGTCAGTTTTGTCTGTCGTGTCCCTTTCGTTCGGCTCAAAATCCCGTGGAGATTGCCTTGCCTCGTAAGCGCCTGCTCGCGGTTGCTCGTACTCAGGCTCATCCACCGATGGCGCAACCTGTTCAACCGCCGGAGCGATCCTTCCATTGCCTGGCGCGCCGGCCTTAACGGTCTCGGTCCTGGTGGGAGCCTCATCCGATGGGCTGCTTGGCGCAGATGGCTCGCGATCGGGCGCCGGCTCGTCCTCAACGCGCGCCTCACGTGCTATTGGCTGCCATACATGCCCGCATTGAGAGCAGCGCGTCTTACGCCCAGCCAATGCGGTGGCTGGGCCGATATCGTATTGAGCTGAGCAGTTCGGACATTCAATGATCATGATCGCTGGGCGATTTGCAGCCAAAACGCCGTAATCGTTACAGATATTGTGGAATGACTACGACCAAACAGTGTCGGTAGGCAACATATGATGATAGACGCCCTAACAATAGGGGACAATGTGCAGTTCGCCCGAGCTGTCTCGGTTGTATGTCGTCCGCAGTCACGCCGTCGTCGGACGACATGCATGCAGCGCAATGCGGTGAGGTGAAGATTTGATCCAGATGCAGAATCTTGGGCTGAGGTATGGTCGCGGACCGGAGGTGATACGTGACATCTCGTTTCATTTGCGCCCCGGCTCGTTTCATTTCCTTACCGGGCCCTCAGGCGCCGGCAAGACGACCTTGTTGCGCCTCATGTTTATGTCGCTTTCGCCGAGCCATGGCGCAATTCAATTGTTCGGCCAGAACGTCTCGCGGGTGACGCCTGCCCGCCGCGCCCAATTGCGCCGCCGTATCGGCATTGTTTTTCAGGATTTTCGCCTGCTCGGCCATCTCACCACCTGGGAAAACGTCGCGTTGCCCCTAAGGGTTGTGGGCAAGCGTCTCGGCGATTACCGCGAAGATGTGACCGACCTGCTACAATGGGTCGGATTGGGTGATCGCATACATGCTTTGCCACCAATCCTTTCGGGCGGCGAGAAGCAGCGCGCGGCGATTGCCCGCGCCGTGATCGGTAAGCCCGAGCTCTTACTCGCCGACGAACCGACAGGCAACGTGGACCCGCAAATGGCACGGCGTCTCCTACGGTTGTTCATTGAACTTAATCGGCTCGGCACGTCGGTCGTGATTGCAACCCACGACTATGAGCTGATGAAGCAATTCAAGGCGCCACGCATCGAATTACATGAAGGCCATGTCCGCATCATCTGACATACCGACCACGCAGCCGGCAAAGCCCGGTGCCTCGGAGCCGTCGTTCAAGGCGGCCAAGAACCGGGTAACGGATTTTGTCGCGCCTGCCCGCCCGATACGTACCACGCGCGGCACCGGAAACACGCCGATTGTCGAAGCCGGATCGGTCACCGGTCAATCACTGACGTTGGTGATCTCAATCATGTGCTTTCTCGCCTGTTTGACGGCAGGTGCGGTCTACATGATTAATCAGTCGGCCGCCGCTTGGCTGCGCAACATTGCCAGCGAAGTAACGGTCCAGATCGAGCCCGCGCAAGGCGTCGATCTCGAGCAGCGGGTGACCGAAGTCGCATTCTTCTTGGCGCGCCAATCGGGCATTGAAAAGGTTCGCCCGCTGTCGTCGGAAGAATCGACGGAACTGCTCGAACCTTGGCTTGGCCAAGGTGGCGCGTTGAACTCATTGCCCGTACCCCGTTTGATTGCCGTTCAGGTCGATCGGCGCGCTCCACCGGATCTCGAAAAGCTCGGCGCGGCACTGTCAAAGACCTACCCCGGGGTTTCGCTCGACGATCACAGCCACTGGCAGCTGCAAATTCGCACCGTGACTCGCTCACTGGCGCTGGGTGGGCTCGCAATCCTAATCCTGGTCGGCGCCGCCACCACCGCGATCATCGTATCGGCCACCAGGAGCGCGATGGCATCCAATCGCGAGATCGTCGAAGTTCTGCATTTTGTTGGTGCTACGGACCGGTTTATTGCACGAGAATTCGAGAAACACTTTCTCGTATTAGGTATTCGTGCAGGGTTAATGGGGGCGGCGAGTGCGATGGCGGTCTTTTTCCTTATGCCTGCCATGATGAGCTTGCTCGGCGGCGGCTCGGTAACCATGTCTGAACTTAGGCGACTAGTTGGGGCAGGAACATTAGACCTACCGGGCTATTTTCTATTGGGAATAGTTGTTATTGTAATTGCAGCACTCTGTATGCTGACATCTCGTTATGGCGTTTTCCGTATTTTGAACAGCAAGAGCTGATATTCGGTTGTTGCGTGGTTGGCTTGACCATCAAGCTGGCAATTTGTCGAGCCAACGATTGGAGTGCAAACTATCTAGGACAAGTGCCTTTTGGTCATGAGGCGCATGTCAAAATGACTATCGGAGTATCACCGAACAATGCGAAAGGTGATCAAATTCTTTGTTGGTTCGGCGGCGGGCATCTTCTTGCTCTTGGCCGTCGGATTTCTGCTGTTCGTCCACTCGATTCAGCACCAATCGCCGCCATCGGTGTCGCGCGCCGACGGCATCGTCGTCCTGACGGGTGGTGACAAGCGCATCGCCGAGGCGGTGCGCCTATTGGCGGTGGACAAGGCGGAGCGGCTATTGATCACCGGCGTCAATCGACGCACCAGCCGCCGTGCCCTGATCCGCCAGATACCGCAGCGCAACGATTTGTTTCGCTGCTGCATAGATATCGGTTACGAAGCTCGTGACACCATCGGCAATGCCGACGAGGCGCGACAATGGGTGCTTGCCAACAAGTTTCGACGGATTATCGTCGTCACCGCGAGCTATCACATGCCCCGAAGCCTGGCCGAGCTAAGTCGGGCGCTGCCCCATGTCGATATCACACCATATCCCGTTGTGCCCGAGAGCTTTCATCTGAACACTTGGTGGTCGCATCCCGGCACCATACGCCTTTTGCTTACGGAATACGTGAAATTCATCCCGGCCGCGGCCCGCTTTCGTGCGGCCCGCTTTGTGGATTCCGAACAGGTACGCGACCGGGCGCTTACCAATCCGACCGGATTGCCGAAATTCTAGGTGCCCCTGTCGCCGGCAACCTGTCGGCAACAGACCAATAGGCCGCGCTGATGGTCCGCTCAACGCTGTTCAATGTTGCCTTCTACGTCGTTACCGGCCTCATGCTGGTTTTTCTATGCCCGCTCCTGGTCTGCCCGCGCAGCTGGGCCATGGCGGCCCTCAAACTGCACGCCAGGATCGCGCTCTGGCTGCAACGTATCATTGTGGGCACGCGCTTCGAGGTGCGAGGGCTAGAGCATTTGCCCGCGGGCCCAGTGCTCGTCGCCAGCAAGCATCAATCGGCCTGGGACACCTTCGCCCTCATCCCCCTGTTGCGGGACCCTGCGTTGATCATGAAGGCCGAACTCATGCGCATTCCATTTTATGGCTGGTTTTCGCGCAAGTTCGCCATGATACCGATCCGCCGAGAGCGGCGCACGGCATCGCTGCGCGAGTTGATCCGCGAATCGCGCGAGCGAGCCGAGCAAGGCCGCGAGATCGTGATCTTTCCCGAAGGATCCAGGCGCTCGCCCGGCGCCCCGCCGGATTATAAGCCGGGTGTCCTCCTGCTTTATGATGCCATGAACCTGCCATGTTGCCCGGTGGCCCTGAATTCGGGCCTATTTTGGCCGCGGCGTCATTTTTCGCGCTATCCGGGTACGATTGTGGTCGAGTTTCTTGAGCCCATCGAACCCGGCCTTGAGCGCAAGATTTTTCGCGCCCGCTTGGAGAGTTCCATTGAGGATGCCTGTGACCGATTGCTTGTCGAAGCGGCCAATAGTGCTTCGCCACCGCCGTTGCCGCAGAGCGCGCGACAACGCTTGACCGAGCTTGGCGAAGGCCATCGTGAATGCGTACAAAAAGAGAACATTTGTTGACCGAAGCATGAATTTAGGCTAGTATTTCCAATACCCTGACGATAGGCATCGGGGTTTCCATTTGTTGGAGTGAACCAGGTCATGGAAGACTTGGCGAGGGCCGTCAGCGGCCTTTCCGAAGAGATTTGGGACATGAAGTACCGGCTTAAGCAGCCGGACGGTGAGCCGCTGGATTTGACCATCGAGGACACATGGCGCCGGGTTGCGACCGCCGTTGTCGAAGCCGAACCGGAGCAGCAAAGGCCGGCTTGGTCGGCAAAGTTCTACGATGCCATGGCGGATTTTGCCTTTTTGCCGGCCGGTCGCATTTTGGCCGGTGCCGGCGCTGATCGCCGTGTCACGCTCTTCAATTGCTTCGTCATGGGCACCATCGGCGACGACATGGCGTCGATCTTTCAGAATGTGAAGGAAGCCGCGCTCACCATGCAACTGGGCGGCGGCATCGGCCATGACTTCTCGACGTTGAGACCCAAAGGCGCGCCGGTTCGCGGCGTTGGCGCCGATGCCTCGGGCCCGCTGAGTTTCATGGACGTCTGGGATGCCATGTGTCGCACCATTCTTTCGGCCGGTGCACGACGCGGCGCGATGATGGGCACGCTCAGATGCGACCATCCCGATATCGAGGCGTTCATTGAAGCCAAGTCCGATCCCGCCCGGCTGCGCATGTTCAATCTCTCGGTCCTGGTGACCGACCCCTTCATCGCAGCCGTGCGCGCGGACGAGGACTGGGATCTGTCGTTTGGCGGCCGGGTTTATAAGAACGTGTCTGCCCGCGCGCTCTGGCAAAAGATCATGCGTGCCACCTACGATTATGCCGAGCCGGGCGTCATCTTCATCGATCGGGTGAATGCAGCCAACAATCTCGCCTTTTGCGAGACCATCCAGGCCACCAATCCCTGTGGCGAGCAGCCGCTCCCGCCCTATGGCGCTTGCCTCTTGGGTTCGATCAATCTGGCGCGGCTGGTTCGTGATCC
>JAUVMS010000391.1 GCA_030600135.1 Hyphomicrobiales bacterium
GTTGTGGAGCCGAGCGGCGCCATTGCGCTCGCTGCTCTTCTCGACGGCGCATTCCCGGTCAAGGGGCGCACGGTTGCCGTCGTTCTGTCCGGCGGCAATGTCGATCCCGACATGTTCGCAGCCGCGATCGCGTAAGCTCGCATCCAGCGTCTAGGCCTCTACGTGTCGTTCGAACCTAGATCGTGGCTGAGTAGTCATACGCCGATCAAAATTGTAGAGTGAATTCCTCACCCTTCACCACACCACCTGCCAGGATGTCGGCGAAAGCTACCTGTCGAAGAGAGGTATCGCACCATGGCCAACAATCGCGAAGATCACTTGGAGCAGCAAGAAAGCAAGGCCAAGCAGCATCTTGAACAGGCGCAAAAGCGCTTGCCGACCAACACCAAAACCTTTCTGAATATTCTGTTGGTCGTAGTTGTAATTTTGCTTGTCATATCGCTGCTCTGACCGGAATGGCGAATGGCTCTGCCACGTCAGGCTCCGATCGAATCAGATATAGCGGGCGATATGCTTGATGGGTTCATTCCCGAGACCATGGCGGCTGCCAGCAAACTGCCGCTTTTCGCCGATCTCATCCTCGGTGCCGGGGCGCTCTTGCTGGCCCTGCTCCTGGCCATATTGGTGCTGCTCGCGCTCAGTCTCGGGCGACGAAACGAAGCGCAGCACCACCGCGCCGAGGCCGATCAGGCCATAGCCGTACAGCTTGCCGCCGCCAGCAATGGCCTGGAAGCGCAACTCGCCGAGTTGAAAGGCCGGTTGACGGCAATGACGGAGATGGGCGCTGCACGGCAATCCGAGTTCTCGTCCGCGCTCGATCAGCGCCTCGACCACGTGACCACTGAGCTTTCTCGCGCCCTGGCCGAGACCCGCCAGGAAATGAGCCGCAACCTGACCGCGTCCTCGGAGCGCACGAGCGACCACCTCTCGCGCCTAGCAGAGCGCATGGCCGTTATCGACACCGCACAGGCCAACCTGACGGAACTCTCGAGCCGTGTGGTCTCGCTGCAAGATGTGCTGTCCAACAAGCAGTCGCGCGGCGCCTTTGGCCAGGTCCGTATGGAATCCATCATCCAAGACGGGCTACCGCCCAGCGCCTACACGTTCCAGGCCACGCTCTCGAACGGCAAGCGACCGGATTGTTTGATCCAACTGCCAAATGCCCCGGCCGATCTCGTGGTCGATGCGAAGTTTCCGCTGGAAGGTTTCGAGGCATTGCGCCAAGCCAGGAACGCAGAGGACGAACAAGCCGCGGCCCGCCAAATCCGAACCGCCATTGGCCGTCACATCGACGATATTGCAGGCAAATACCTGTTGCCCGGCGAAACCCAGGACACGGCCCTCATGTTCGTGCCGTCGGAGGCTGCCTACGCCGAACTGCACGAGCGCTTCCCAGACGTTATCCAAAAGGCCCACCGCGCACGTGTTTTCATCGTCTCGCCCAACATGCTGATGCTCGCGATTCAAACCATGCAGGCCATCTTGAAGGATGTGAAGATGCGCGAGGCGGCCGGCCTCATTCAGCGCGAGGTTGCCAACATTTTAGGCGATGTCGTGCGCCTCGCCGAACGTGTGGGCGATCTCGAGCGCCATTTCGGGTTGGCAAGCAAGACGCTGGAGAAAATTGCAACGTCGGCCGATAAGATCACCAATCGCGGCCGCAAGATCGAAGCCCTTGAGCTCGAGGATGCTCAGCTGGACGCAGAACCCCCATCGGCGAAACTTGCCGCCGGCGGTCGGGAAGCGTAATCACACGATGACAATTCCGTAGTTTCTCGAGCCGTACCTTTCGCATCGACCGACGCGAGCCAAAACCCCCACTCAAGCGCGTCACGCCCTTCATTGGCAAGGTGGAATTCCGCAGTCTTGATTGATCTCTTCGCGTCGATCGCAACGAGCGCCACCAAAGTTGATCAAACGCGGCCCGCGTCCGTGGCCTGCCCAAAAATACCAGTGGGGAACAAAACCATCAGCAGGCTCAATGCCAGAAACGTCATGGCGTCTCGATATTCGAGATCGAAGTAGGCAGACCACATTGTCTCCGTCATGCCGAGCAGCAGCGCCCCGGCACAGGCCCCGCCAACCGAACTTAGCCCGCCGACGATCGCAACGAACAATGTCTTCAGGCTCATGATCAAGCCGCCATAAAAGGTGATCGATCCGTACTGAATGGCTATCAGAGCACCGGACGTAGCCGCCAACGTCGTCGCGATGACGAAAGTGGCGATAACGAGCCACCCCGTGTTGATGCCGCAGAGTTCCGCCATCGCAAGGTCGTCGGCCGCCGCCCTCCAAGCTCGACCGAATGAATGCCACTTGATGAACGATGCCACGCCGATCGCGAGCAGGAATGCAAATGACAGTATCAGGACTTGTAATGTCGTTAGTTGGAGCGGGAAAGCCGGGTTTGCATAGAGCACCAACGGCTCGTTGAGTATCGGCATCAGCCAAACTTCGCGGCTGTGATTAGCCAACCGCATGAATTCCTCGAGGACGATTGCAAGGCCAAGCGAGGCGATGAGGATCGACAATGTACCCTGCCGCGCGAGCGGTCGGATGACGATACGGCCAATCAAATAGCCCAGCGCCATGGTCGACACGATTGCAACGATGACCGCGAGAATGACCGGGAGTGCGGTCTTGCCGGGCATCAGCAGCATCAGCACAAGTGCCCAGTTGATGACGATGTACCCTGCCCAGGTGGCGAGCGATCCGAACACCAGATTGGCCTGCTTGGTGATGGCGTGCACGAGAACGTATGCGACGGCGAGAAGCGCATAGTGGATGCTGACCTGAAGGCCGTTCAGGGATTGCTGAAAAAAGTAGAGCATTGCATTCTTGCTCGGATCACATCGGGTAGACTGGTTGTCACGCCATTTGCTGTTTTGGTATGAACTGCGCCGACCAACTGCGAAGCCGGACCATTGAACACTCAAGCACGTCCGTTACAAAGACATACCTCCCTTGCCGGAATGATTGCGTTGATTGCGTCCGCGCTGATGATCACGGCATGTGGCGAGAGCGAGGATGATATTGCGTTTGAAGGTGGTGGATTCATTTTCAACTACCGGATCGCCGAAGCGTTTTATGGCGTCAATGTCAAGCCCATGCGACGGCTGAAAGCCGGAACGATCCTGGAGGTCTCCTTCGAGAACCCAGCCGGTGGAGAGCCGATTATCGTTCGCCAAACTGTGGGCCAGCCGAAGTTACGCTATACGTTTCGGACGCCCGCGCTACGGGGCATTCAGAAAGACAAGAAATATACGGTCGTTGCACGCCTGCTGTCACAAACCGGCGAGGACGAATTGGCCCGCATTACACGAACCCTGAAATCAGACGTTGATCAATCGGTGCTGCCCGCGCGACCCCTCGTCGTCGGACCAGGATATCAGAGGCCGGATGACGACCCGAATACGCAGCCTGCTCAGTAGTTCTTTGTGGTGGTGAGAAATGCGAGCTAGATCGTTCGCCCTGCGTCTCGCCATCCTCTATGGTGCGATTTTTCTGATTGTCGGCACCTACACGCCCTACTTTCCAGTGTGGCTCCATTGGCGCGGTTTCGGGGCCGACGAGATTGCGCTTGTTCTCGCCGCTCCGCAGATCATCCGGCTCGCCATAACGCCCGCCATCTCATTTGTCGCCGACCGCTTCGCCAATCACCGCCAGATGCTCATCCTTCTTGCCTGGGGCACGGCGGCCTGCATGGTGGCGCTGCACTGGGCAAGCAGTTTTGCCATGGTGTTTCTGGTCGCCTCGCTAATGGCGGTGTTTTGGACCACCGTCATGCCTTTGACCGAGACGGTCGCCATGACCGGTGTGCGGCGCGCCGGGCTCGACTATGGCCGGATGCGGCTTTGGGGCTCGCTCACCTTCATCGTCGCGAGTTTTGGCGGCGGATTCATTATCGAGGCATACGGAAGCGGGGCCGCGCTCTGGCTGTTGA
>JAUVMS010000228.1 GCA_030600135.1 Hyphomicrobiales bacterium
ATTGCCGGCATCGCCGCGCGCGTGATGGCGGGGGCCAAACTTGCCGATTTCGATCTGCAGAAACAGGATTTTCAGCACATTGCCGTCAAGGAAGCGGTGTTCCCGTTTGCTCGTTTTCCGGGCGTCGATCCGATCCTCGGACCGGAAATGCGTTCGACGGGCGAGGTGATGGGGATCGACACCGATTTTGCGATCGCCTTCGCCAAAAGCCAGATAGGTAGCGGGATGGAAATACCAACGACTGGAACAGTATTCGTGTCGATCAAAGACGACGACAAAGACCGCGTGTTGCAACCGATCCGTGATCTGGTCAAAATGGGATTTAGCGTCATCGCAACGCGAGGCACCAAGCGGCATCTTGAAGCCCATGGCATCCCGTGCGAGCGCGTCAACAAAGTACTTGAAGGACGACCACACGTGGTCGATGCAATGAAGAATGGCCAAATTGATATTGTTTTCAACACCACCGAAGGCGCAAAAGCCATCGCAGACAGTAAGGACATCCGCAGGACAGCCTTGCTCTATCACATTCCGTGCTATACAACGCTTGCCGGCGTTCTTGCGGTCACAAGGGCTATTCGAGCGACGCAGGCCGATATTTTGAGAATTGCGCCGCTACAGAGTTACGTGAACCGCGCATCCTAGCGAGTCCGTTGCAGGTTGTTTGCTATTTTGCGGACATATCCAGACACATTCCATTTGTAAAATCTGCTGGGGTTTGTTCCGGGCTTGGATCCCGGGATTGAAAAGGAGATTGCGATGGCCGTGGAAAAGGTGCCAATGACGGTTGAGGGCTATGCCGTGCTCGAGGCCGATCTGCAGCGGCTCAAGTCTGTCGAGCGACCGCGCATCATTCAGGCCATCGCCGAAGCACGCTCGCACGGTGATCTTTCGGAAAATGCCGAATACCATGCTGCCAAAGAGGCCCAAGGACTAAACGAGGCCAGGCTGGCAGATGTCGAGGACCAACTCTCTCGCGCTGACGTCATCGACGTTACATCGCTCTCTGGGGAAACGGTCAAATTCGGTGCAACAGTCGCACTGGTCGACGAAGATACCGAAGAAAAAGTGAGCTACAAGATCGTCGGCGAATACGAGGCTAATGTGCGCGACGGCAAAATCTCCATTACATCGCCAATCGCCAGAGCGCTGATTGGCAAGGCGGTCGCCGATTCCGTTGAGGTGATCACGCCTAAAGGGTCTCGCTCATACGAGATCCTGGGGATCGATTACAAATAGCCTTGGTGCAACGCGCGGCGACTATATGCCGGGCAAATTGTATCCCAGAGGTCACGAACTCCCCGTGCTGGTACCTTTCGCCGGCGTCGGCCCTGGTGGCTGGCGTGTGCGGGTCCGTTTTAGGCTTGCTTTGAGGCCTGATGCTTGATCGCGAAGCGCACCCCAGTTGGGCCGGCGCTCCAAAAGTTCGCTCCATTTGGGGCGCAGTGGTTTGTCGGTCGCTGATGGGTCGACACTCGCCTTGCCAGCCATGAAACCAGCCGTATCGGTCGGCTCCGAGGACCCCACTCTCGGTCCGAAGCTCGAAGGGGCGCCGGCCGGGCCGCCTGAACTTTCGGGATAGACGCGGCTGGAGCGGCCCGATGTTTGCGTAGGGCCCAAACCGGCAAATGCCGCAGCAGGATTGAGTTCGTCGCTGGACGACATGGGCGCATTCACGGGAAGAGCACGCTCACCGGCACGGGTGCGTGTGAATGTGTCGCGACGGGTCCTGCGGCCGCGCTCGCTCTCTTGACCTTCCGCGCGCAAGGCCTGGCTCGAGCCACCGAAAATCATGCGAAAGATATGGAATGCGAATGTCGCCGGCAGGGCGAGCAATAGCCCGCCAACCGGCAAGGCCGCGTTCTCGTGAAGTCCGAAACCGTTCTCAAGCCGGAACGCTATCGAATCCGCACCAGAGACGATATCGAACAGCAGGTCGTCACTGGGCGTAAAGCTCGTCAAATTGGCGCCCAAGACCGTAGCGGTAAAGACGCAAAGTGCGAGCAGGAATGGAACAGTGAAACGCATGGCACAGCGAGACCGTTTCTGTTGGAACCCGTTGCAATTCAACATGTTCCATGCCCTGGTTGCAAGGCACGGTTAACGGAAAAGGTTACCGAGCATGATTGTCGCGAGTTAGGCACATCCGCGCAGCGCCATTTTTGTTGCGTGCGAAAATCCCCACGCTCGCAGCCTGACGCATGATTGCACGTCGGCTCGCGAAACATCAATCCATGGATTTGTGGCGTCTTTGGTCGATCGCGTGGCGCTGCTTCGAACGAATACTTGGCGCAAACATCGATGGGCAAGAAAAAATGCGGCCGCACAAGGCGACCGCAAGGTCTACTTTAGAAGGGAGGTGCATTTAGCAACCTCAATCATCGCAAGTCTCGTGCCAGATTTACAACGACAGGGCGAAACTGCTTCTTGCGACTGGGATGCAATGATCAGCAACGATGCTGGACCTCAAATTGGCCATTCCGTTGCAATTCCGCCACCGCATCTTGTCTCAAATTGGAACAGTTGGGACACATGTGGCGTTCCGCGTAATGTGTTTTGTGTGATAATGGGACAGTGAGCCGCAACAACTCTGCCTGCACGACTGATGCTTGGCGCTCATAACGATCACCAACGGCCGGTCAGACAACTTGAATGCGTCGTGTGACCCTGCCGAAAATCGATCGAAATTGGTGGGCCGCGCGTTGCACAGGGCTGGCGCGATCGTCAGACGGACCGTCCTGCGATTTTGCCGCAAAGGACTCCGGCGCAAAAGCCTCATCTGAAGACACCATCGAAAACCCCGCAGCCTGAGCTGCGTTGGCGAGCGTTTCCCTACCCATGAAATCGTTCCTCCGGGGCTGAAGGAAAAAGGCATTTTTTTGGCTTGACGCCTGTTATCAATACCTTGCTTGGATCTGTGCACTTCTGTCAACAAAACATGACGCTTGCACGACTTTTGTCGAAGGCGCGAGCACGCCCGGCACGAGAGTTACTGTCGTGCTACATAATTTTTTGGCCAAAGGTCACCAACGGTCTTCGTTAGGTCGTGCGCCGCACTTGCCATGGGGCGCGGGGCGCGTCACCATGCCAAGTGGGTAACGGCTCGTTCCCGTGTCCGTGTTCGACGCAAGAAATCAAGGGAGGAACAAAGATGGGGCAACCCGACGGCCCTGACGGCAGAGGTGCACGCTGTATTGCCATCGTAGGCCCGTACTTAAGCGGCAAGACTACTCTTTTGGAAGCGATATTGGCACGGTGCGGGACAATACATCGACAAGGGACCATCGCCGACAGCAATACCCTCGGCGACAACACGCCAGAATCCCGAGCGCACGCAATGAGCGTTGAACTCAACGCGGCCGACGCCGAATTCTTGGGCGACACATTCACATTCCTCGATTGTCCGGGGTCGATCGAATTTCAATACGAGGCCGTAACACCGTTGACTGCTTGCGATGCAGCGATCGTGGTGTGCGAGCCAGACGAAAAGAAGGTGCCCGCGCTGCAGCTCATCTTGAAGCAGCTGGAAGACC
Organism: Hyphomicrobiales bacterium; assembly: GCA_030600135.1. Taxonomy (GTDB): domain Bacteria; phylum Pseudomonadota; class Alphaproteobacteria; order Rhizobiales; family JAUVMS01; genus JAUVMS01. The sequence goes on from JAUVMS010000228.1 coordinate 3,534, forward strand.
GGGAGATCCCGCATTTTCTATTCCTTAACAAGATTGATAAGGCCGAAGGACGTATCCGCGACATCTTGCCGATACTGCAGCCGGCCAGCACAAAACCACTGGTTCTGCGTCAAATCCCCATTTGGGAAGGTGGAATTGCGACGGGGTTCATCGATTTGGCACTCGAGCGCGCCTATCTCTACCGTGAACATGCGCCGAGCGAAGTGATTGAGCTGCCGCAAAATTCGTCCGAGCGGGAGGCCGAGGCCCGCTTTAGCATGCTGGAGCAGCTGGCCGATTATGACGACGAACTCATGGAGCAGTTGCTCGAGGATATCGAACCACCGCGTGATAAGGTTTTTGAGGATCTGTCGACCGAGTTGCGCGACGGCGCGATTTGCCCGGTGCTGCTTGGCTCGGCCGAAAACGGCAATGGTATCCTGCGTCTCTTGAAAGCGCTGCGCCACGAAGCGCCATTTGCGCAATCAACCGCTGAGCGGCTCGGGCTCGGCAATGCCGACTCCGTTGCGCAAGTTCTCAAGACAATTCATACCAGCCATGGTGGCAAGCTCTCGCTGGCGCGTGTTCTGCGCGGCAAGTTCGGCGACGGCACCACGGTCTACGCAAATGGCAATGATGAACGTATCTCTGGCGTGTTCACGATGATGGGCCAGGAGAGCAACAAACGCGGCGAGGCTGGACCTGGTGAGACGATCGCATTCGGGCGGCTCGAAACCGTCCAAACAGGCGCCACGCTATCGGCCGACAAGGGCGGCGAGGTGCAAATAGAGGTTCCAGCACCACCAAATCCAGTTTTTGGACAGGCTGTTGCAGCCAAGGAACGCAAGGACGAGGTCAAGCTCACAACCGCCCTAAACCGAATCATCGAGGAGGACCCGTCGGTCTCGCTGGTGCACAACCAGGATCTCGGAGAAATGGTGCTGTGGGGCCAAGGCGAGATGCACCTGCGCGTGGCGCTGGAACGGTTGACGCGCAAGTATGGCGTCGCCGCCGACACCGATCGACCGCAAGTGCCCTATAAGGAAACCATCCGGCGGCCGATCGAGGTCCGAGGGCGGCACAAGAAACAATCCGGCGGCCATGGCCAATTCGGCGACGTGGTCGTCGATATCAAGCCGCTGCCGCGGGGCTCCGGATTTGAGTTCTCAGACACCATCACCGGCGGTGTGGTGCCGAAGCAGTACATTCCTTCAGTCGAGAACGGGATAAAGGAATTCCTCCGCTCCGGCCCGCTCGGCTTTAACGTGGTCGATGTGGCGGTGTGCTTGAAGGATGGCTCCTACCACAGCGTCGATTCCTCCGACCAGGCGTTCAAGATGGCAGGGCGACTGGCCATGTCGGAGGGCCTGCCGAAGTGCTCCCCAGTCTTGCTCGAGCCAATCATGGCGGTAGAGATTTCCGTACCGTCGGAGGCGACGCCCAAGATCAACGGGATTGTCTCGTCGCGCCGCGGCCAAATTCTCGGCTTTGATACCAGGCCCGGTTGGGAGGGTTGGGATGTTGTCCAGGCCCATATGCCGGAGGCGGAGCTGCACGATCTCATTGTTGAGTTTCGATCGGCAACTGCCGGTGTCGGGACATATACCGCGAAGTTCGACCATTTGGCGGAATTAACCGGTAAGCTCGCCGAAAAGGTGCTTGCCAGCAGCTCGCAGGAAGCAGCGTAGGCGCTTCACGGCGGGTATCGAATTGTCACCGAACTTGGTTGGCGGGCCACCCGGGCCCGCCGAAACTTTCGGCAAACGCCCGTTGCTTGCAACCAAACTCATTCCACGTTCGTATTAGCTTTATCGGGGCGCTGGTCTCAATGGGGGCAGCGGCACTCACCAAACCGTGATTTGTCGTTTGTATGCGGTCGAGCCCAGGTGTGGACAATGAAATCGAACGGAGATGGACATGCTGATTAAAACTTCACGTGGTTGGGAGGTGCCGGAGGCGCTGGCTACGCCGGAGCATGTCTTCGTGAACCGGCGTGCATTCCTTGCCGGGACAGGATCGATCGCAGCGTCGACGTTGGTGCCAACATGGGCGCTGGCGGCCTCCGACGCCCCAAATAGCGAGCTCTATCCGGCGACGCGCAACGAGGCGTTCAAACTCGAGCGCGCCATAACGCCGGAAGAGATCAATTCGAGATACAACAACTTTTATGAATTCGGCTCCCACAAGCAGATCCACGAAGCCGCCCAGGCGCTCAAGGCGCATCCTTGGGAGATCAAGATCGACGGTCTTGTCGAAACGCCGATGACGCTCGATTTCGACAAGCTGTTGCGCCAGGTTCAGCTCGAGGAGCGACTTTACCGCCATCGCTGCGTCGAGGCATGGTCGATGACCGTGCCGTGGACCGGATTTCCACTCGCCGAACTCGTGAAAATTGCGAGCCCGCTGTCGGCGGCCAAATATGTGCGCATGGAAACCTTCTTCGATCCCAAAGTGGCGCGAGGTCAGCGCGCAAGCTGGTATCCTTGGCCCTATGTCGAGGGTGTGAC
>JAUVMS010000017.1 GCA_030600135.1 Hyphomicrobiales bacterium
ACGATGGGGGAGTGGCGGAGGAGCGTCAGCGACGACTAGCGACCAAGTGGGAGCGCAGCCTGCGTGGCGCCAGGGGCCATAGGTCCTGAACGCAAACTAAAATAACAAGTCCCGGCCCCTCCATCCCGCTCCCCGCCGGAGCTGCTCAAGTAGGCCAACGGCCGATAGCAGTCCGGCGGCGCCGCGAAAGCGGCACCAAAAAAAGTGGCGCCAAGGGCCGTAAGACCCTGAACGCAAACTAAAGAACCAGGCCAGCCCACAGCAACTGAGAACCCACCGGCAAGCGCCGCGCACATGAACCTTGGATGAACAGCGCCTTCAAGTTCCGTTCAAACGGGCTGGGCTAATCTCCACTCGACCCTGACGATGTAAATCGTAACTTCCCCGGCGTGATCCACGGGGCGCGGAGTTCAGGGTCGCCGCGCCCCACCCCCCAAATCTGAGACGATTCGATCGGGCTGCGTGCGCACCATCCCCCCCACTGCAGCGCCATCTCCCGTGACGGTGAGAACTACGGGCTAACCTCCGAGAAACAGCTCCCCGACCTTGGGGTTTTCCAACAACTCATCGCCCCGCCCGGCAATCGCCACCTCGCCGGAGACCAGCACATAGCCCAAATCGGCGAACTCCAAGCCCTTCTTGGCATTTTGCTCGACCATGACGATCGTCTTGCCCTCGACGTGCTGCAGATCGTGAAGGATCTCGAACACCATATCGATAAAACGCGGTTCGAGGCCGATGGAAGGTTCATCGACCAGCAGAACATCAGGGTCCATCACGAGGGCGCGTGAAATTTCCAACAGCCGTCTCTCGCCGCCTGAGAGCACCTTGGCCTGATGCTTTCGGCGCGCGGCAAGGCGGGGATACTTGTCGAAAACCTTCTCTGCCGCCTCCCTCGCCTCTGCGGGCTGATTCTTTAAAAATCCTCCCATCCAGAGATTTTCCTCGACCGTCATGGCGGGAAAAACCGATTTGTCCTGGAGGATGTAGGCAATGCCGGCTCGGCTCAGCTTCTCGTTCGGAGAGAGCGTCGTGATGTCGCTCATTCCCGCCCCGTTGGCAACGAGGATTCTGCCGGAGAATATATTGTTGAAACCGAAAATGGCATGCAGAATGGTCGACTTGCCGGCGCCATTTGGGCCGATCAAACAAAGCGATTGGCGCCTGCCGACGCGCAAGTTGATACTGTGCAGGATTTCCATCTGACCGTAGCCGGCACAGAGATCCTCGATTGACAGGTATGGATCGCCGCCCGCCAGTGCATCGAGCATCTCGACGCTGATTTCCTCGGCGATTTCGGCGGCCTGGCGCGCCACCTCTTCAACCGAAATGACGGAATCGACGTCGCCCATGTGATAGCCAGCGGCGCGCCCCGCCTTGCCATCAGCCTTGGCGTCGTCTCCTGAATCGTTGGTCGGCTTATCACTCATTAGTGTGCCCCTAGGTAGGCGTCGATGACGAGTTGGTCCTTTTGTATCTCGCCCGGCGTGCCCTGCGCCAGCAGCTCGCCATGGGCCAGACAATAAATGGTATTCGCCATATTCATGATCACACGCATGTTGTGCTCGATGATGAGGAGCGTAATTCCAAACTCGGAGTTGGCGTGATTCAACCGGTCGATGAGCCCGTTGATGAGCGTCGGATTAATCCCCGCCGTGGGCTCGTCCAGCAGCAACACCGTCGGCTCGTTCATGAGCGCCATGGCGAACTCCAAAAGCTTTTGCTGGCCGAACGAGAGGTCGCCTCCGTTCAGAAATCGCTTCTCGTAGAGGCCGACGAAGTTCAGCAGCAGTTCGGCCTTTTCCAGTTCCTCGGCCGTATCGTGGCCGAACATGTCCATAAAACCCATTCTACGGTGTGGAATGGAGATCAGCATGTTGTCGACACAATTCATCTTGCCGTAGATCCGCGTCTGCTGAAACGTGCGCAAGAGCCCCAGGCGGGCAATTTGCTGCACACGGAAGTCCGAGATCTCGTGACCCTGAAACATGATCGAGCCCGAATCGATGGGATGATAGCCGACAATGGAGTTAAAGAGCGTCGTCTTTCCCGAACCGTTGGGCCCGATCAGGCCGGTAATCTTGCCCTGCTCCACCGATATCGAGATATCCTTGTTTGCCACCACGCCACCGAAGGTCTTGGTGACGTCCTGAACCTCGATGATATTGTTGGTCATTCCGCCGCCTCCGTTGCCGCTCGTCCGGAGGACATTTCAGTTCGCTCAACATGCACGCCGAACCATTCTGGTTTCTGGCGCATCAACCAGCCCATAATCCCCTCTTGGAAATAGACCACAATGACGACGATGAGCGCGCCGAGTGCGACCCACTGCCAGCCGAGGAAATAGTTCCACGTCACCTCCTTGAAGACATGGAACACGATCGCTCCGATGACCGGGCCCCAAAGCGTGCCCTTGCCACCGAGCAGCACGCAAACCACCATAAAAATTCCCAGGTTGATGGTCTGATAGGCCGTCTCCAGAGGCTCGAAATGAATCAGCTGAAAGGCGGAGAACGCCCCCGCGATGCCAACGAAGAAGGCCGCCATCGCCCACGCGACCAACTTGTACCGCAAGGTGTGGATGCCCATCCCTTCGGCCTTTTCCTCATCGTCTCGGATGGCGTTGAGCGCCGCGCCGAACCGCGTGCCATAGAGCCACTTTAGGAACACGAATAGCGCCAGGCCGAGTCCGCAAAAGAGGAAGTAGAAAAATATCTTGCCGTCGTCGAGATCGCCCGGATAGACGGGCAGTGCGATGCCCTGACCGCCGCCGACCCACTCCCAGTTGGAAACCAATTCGCCTGCTGCGATCGCGACCCCGAGTGTGCCAATGGCAAAATAGGGTCCGCGCAGACCGAACGTTATCGCCCCGATAATAACCGCACACACCGCGCAAAATAGACCTGCCGCCAGGGCCCCGAGCGCCAGGCCCACAAAATACTGGCTTGACGTAAATACGAACCTTCCGCCACCCGCGGCATCGGTGTATGCACCGACCGGGTACACCAGGCCAATCGCGACGACGGCCGCGACATACATACCGGTGCCGTAAAAGAAGATATTGCCGAGCGAATTGTACCCCATCTGCCCGCCGGTCATATCCCAGGTCAACGCGACAATGATCATGAGCCACAATGTTGCAAGCTGGGTTCCATATTCGGGAAAGAGAAATGGCGCGACCACGCTCGCCGCGACGAGCACGAGATAGAGGATACTCCTAGCTCCCTGCACAATAACCTCCTACGCCAAGACCTGGCGCATCCGCTGCTGCTGAATGAGGCGGATGATGAGCACCACCAGGAGAAGCAGGACGGCGATTGCCTGCTGATAGCCAATCCCAAAGATGTGCGCGCCGTATTGCTCGAGCACGCCGATGCCGAGACCGGCTGCGATCACTCCCGGCAGGTTGCCGAGCCCGGCCGCAGTGACGATAACGAACGAGCGGATCGAATAGGCGATCCCATAGAACGGTTGGATCAGCCAAACCATGACGATGATGGCACCAGCCGCGCCACAGATTGCGGCGTTGAGAGAAAACGTGAAGGCATAGACCTTTTCGGTATCGATGCCGAGCACGCGTGCCGCGCGCGGATCTTGCGACGTCGCACGAATGGCTTGGCCCATGCGGCTGTACTTCATGAACGACACGACAGCGATTGCCAGGCCGCCCGCCATTACCACGCCAATCAGCTTGGCAATCGGAACGTCGACCATACCATCGAAGAAATAGAGTGTCTCATAAGGCAGTTTAACCGACTGGGTATCGGAGCCAAAGAGCAAGTTCATTAGTTGCGCCAACATGATCGCGATGCCGAAGGTTGCAAGCAGTGAAGTGAAGAGATCGCGTTCTATAACCCGGGAGATAATGAGACTATAGATACCGCCCAAGAGAATGATGGTGACGATGACGGCTAAAACGCCAGCATCTCTAAACAGAGTACCGCTGAACTCACCAATCGTCAGCAATTGTCCGACGCCGAACAGCAACGACGACGCCAGCCAAACTACAACGAACAAGAGCCAGAGACCGCCCCGCGCAAATGGCACGAGCAGCGCGATCAGCAGGCACATCACGATCATGGGCGCAGTGAAACCCAGGCCGCCATAATTCCAATATCCGATCAGTTGAACAATCGCGACGGCAATGGCCAAGCTCGCGGCGACGACAATTGCCTGGCGCTTACGCCCCTCCTCGACGCCCATCCGATTGAGCAGCGAGATATTGGCGAGCGAGGTGAAATATCCGTGCGCTTTCGTCCCGTTGAGGCCACCACCGATCAACCAAAGGACGAAAAAAGCCAGCGGCACGCCAAGCAATGCCGGCATACCCTTTTGCGTCGCGTACCAAGCGACATAGCCGCCAAGAATGACGAAGTCGCCTTGCGCCAAATTCTTGACATTCATCACGCCCCAAACAAGGGCCAGACCATAGGCCGCCAGCGCGAAGATTGCGCCGATCATCAAGCCGTCGAGTATGATTTTTACATTGACGACAGGAAACTCAAAAAGAAGAGAAATATTACCAAAAATCTGATCCATTGAACCACGCCTTCCACAAGCCAAGCTACAACAACCGGCCTGCCATGAGCAGCTGGCAAATCAACGCAGAATGGCTGGACACCCTGGCGGCGCCCAGCCCAATTTCTCATTGACATTCGCTACTCGGTCTTGCGTGGCCATTCGAGCTCGTGCGAGGCAAACTCCGACGGCGCCACGACATTGTACTTACCGTCCTGGATTTGACGGAGCACCATCGGCTTAGCGACATTGTTGCCGGCTTCCGAGAATTTGATTTGGCCATAGAATGTCGCGAGATCGGTCGCGGCGAGCGCTTCGCGCACTTTTTCCTTGTCGAGTGAGCCAGCCCGCTCGAACGCGTCCTTGAAGACGTAGACCGCGGCCGACGCCTGCGCTGCCTGGTAAGGCACCTTTTGTTCCGCGTACTGCGCGTAAGCCATCTTGAATTCTTTTTCGTAATCGGCGGCACTGCCGAAGATCGAGTCTTTGTACGACAAAGTCTCCGCCCACTGCGTCGAGCACAGAATTCCGTTGGCCGACTTGCCGAATTTGCCGGTCACATCGGCTGCCTCACAGTGCGTTACGGCAACCATTGGAACATTAATTCTCATGTCACCGATCTGACGCACGGCTGTGACGGCACCCTTAGAGTGCCCCGAGACAATAAGGACGTCCGGTTTCAGCAGTTTGACCTTGGTCAATATCGCACTCATGTCGGCCAAATCGCGCGGCAATTTCTCATCGATCACGAGTTTCATGTCGTACTTTTTGGCATCGTCGAGAACACCAGCCCGAACATCGAGAGAAAACGGATCATTCTCGACCGCAACCGCCACCTTCACATCCGACGCCTTCTTGCCGTTCTTTTTGGCGACTTCGGCAGCCAGAGCAATGGCTGATGCAAGATACTGCTCGGACGTTGAAAGCACGGCAAAGAGATACTTGTATCCCTTGTTGAAGAGCGAGCGCGAAGCGCCCTCCGCCTCAACCATTGGGATCTTGTAGTTCTCGGTAATCGGTGCGATCGCCTTGGTCAGGCCTGAACTGTACGGCCCGAGCATATATTGAACTTTGTCTTGGCTTATCAGACGCTCAGCAAGCGTTGCACCACGATCGCCCTTGGACTCGTCATCATAGTAGAGGACCTTGAAGTTATAGCATTTGTCGCCAACCTTGACGCCGCCGGCTTCCTTAATCTTCTTGATTGCAAACTCGTAGCCGTTTTTGGCGTGAATGCCGTTGGTTGAATACTTGCCCGTCAGCGAGATCGCAGAACCAAGCACGATTTCTTCACAATCGCCGGCCAATGCAAGATTTGGCAACACGGCGGTTCCAACGGCCGCGATTGACGCAACGACCAACTTGCGAATTATATTCATGCGCTTCCTCCCTTACGCATTGCATGAGCAGTGTTTCTTGTTCTTTCAGAATACCTTGGCGCAAGCAAGCCTCTGATCTCAATGTTCATAAGCCGATACCATGGTTAGCGATACAGACGGCATCACTGCCAGCTCGCTCCACCTGCAATATCTACTTGATATTAGGATCTAATAATCGTGATCGGTTGGATTTGAAATGGGATCGCCATTGATCCAGGCGACCACCATTTGCAATCGAACCGATGCGCGAGATATCGCCTAGATGCAAAACCTCAAGAGGTTTCACATCTAGAGCTGGCGTGCGTTGAACGTATCGCAGTCGCGCATACTACCGCTTTCGAGACCACGGCTGAACCATCTGACCCGCTGCTCGGACGAGCCATGCGTGAAAGCATCGGGAACGACATGGCCTTGGGTCTTGCGCTGGATCATATCGTCGCCAATCGCGCTTGCCGCCCGCAGCCCCTCTTCAATATCGCCGCGCTCCAAAATCCCCTTGTCACTATCCGCGCGCCGCGCCCAAACACCCGCCAGGCAGTCTGCCTGCAGCTCCATGCGCACCTGAATGCGATTTGCCGCCGGCGACGTCATCCCTCGGCGGGACTTTTCACGCTGCACCGCCTCGGCGATGCCGAGCAGGGTCTGGACATGATGGCCCACCTCATGGGCAATAACATAGGCTTGCGCAAAATCGCCTGGCGCCCCGAACTTGTCCCTCAACTGACGATAAAACGCCAAGTCGACATAAACTTTTTGGTCCAGCGGGCAATAGAACGGCCCCATGGCGGACATGCCTGGCCCGCAACGTGTTTGTGTAAAACCACTAAACAGCACCAATTTCGGTTCGCGGTAGCGCTGTCCCACACTTTGGAACTGCCGATTCCAAACATCCTCCGTGTCGGCCAGGATCACCTTCACATATCCGGCGAGGTCATCTTGCGAACCTGTGGCCGGCTTCAGCTGGCGCTCCGATGGCGCACCGGGCACGCGGGCCTTTTCAGTCCCAGGCATGCCGGGAATATCGAGTTTTGGAAAACTGACCTCCTGGCCCCCTTGCGGAGACGGTCCGCTGCCCGGTCTCGGCGCACCGCCTTGCAAAATCGTGCGGGGATCGATGCCAAAGAAGAACATCAATCCGAGCACCACCAAAATACCAACAATCCCAAGACCGCCGCCGCCACGGCGGCCACCACGTCCGGGCATCGGAATGCGCATCCGCCCGCCCCGTCCGGGAAACGGGAACCCGCCCATGCCGCCACCTTGACCCCGCCGATCCTCGACGTTGTCACTTTGCCGTCTACCACGCCAGCGAACCATCGTGCTCACCTCAAATCAGCATACGAAAGGGCCCTCGTACTCTGGTACCTATGCCCACTCTCAATTTCCATATGTGCACGGTCAAGCCTACGGAAACAAGGCCCATAGCAACATCTCAACCGATCGCCTGCCGCTTGGCTGGTGTCCAAATGTGGCGTGTTTTGCCTTGTCCGCGGCCTCAATCCTGTGCTTCCACCAAGTCGTTCGTGCTTTCAATACCGTCAGTGTCCGCTATCGGCTCGACCTCCGGCTCCGCCTCTTGAGCACTGGCGCCTTCAACCAATCCTGCTGAAACCAGCGCGCGGCTGGCAGGCTTGAGCAAACTGCGAATCGGCCGTGCCGTTGCAACGGTGCCGTGATTGGCAAAGCCCTCGTGATTTCTCTCGATCTCTCGCGGGTCATAGAGATAGTTGACCATTAGCCCATAGGCCTCTCCCAATCCCTTTTCCGAGACATCTCCGAGCCAGTTGAGCCGCTCCAAGCGTGCCCCATTGCCTAAGTGGAACCGCGCGACCGGATCAATGGGCAGGCTGTCGGCCCGCTTTGCCGCCATGAAGTAATGTGCTGCAAGCGGCAAAAGGACATTCTTGAGCACTTGCTGACGCTCTTGTTCCAATATCCACCCGGGGTCGTGCAGCAATTGCAGCACCTCGCGATCGGCTTCGCTCAGCAGTGTATTGTCGACCGTGTCCTTGATTGTTGCCAGCCAGCTGCGAAAGCGTGGCACCGGCGATAGCGTGACGAATGACTTGAGCGACGGCAACTCGCGAGCTAGATCCTCCACCACCTGTTTAATCAGGAAGTTACCGAACGAAATGCCGCGAAGCCCTTCTTGGCAGTTCGAAATGGAATAGAACACCGCCGTCGTCGGTGCGGCTTCTCCGTCCTCGACTTTTCGCTCCTCGGTCAGCAGTGATTGAATGGAGCCCGGCAGCTCGCCCGTCAATGCCACCTCAACAAAGATCAAAGGATCGTCGACCAAAGAGGGGTGAAAGAACGCAAAACAACGCCGGTCGCTGGGATCCAGCCGCCGACGCAGATCGTCCCAGCCCTGGATCTCATGAACAGCTTCATAGGCGATAATCTTGTCGAGGATCGATGCCGGCGTCGTCCAATCGATCCGCCGCAGCAAGAGGAATCCACGGTTGAACCAAGATTGAAACAAGAGCATCAAATCATCGTCGACCGGCTTCAAGTTTGGCTCGCTCTCCATACAGATCAAGAGCCGCGCCCGCATCGCCACCAACTTGGCCGTCGCGCCAGGTGCCAAATTGAGCCGGCGAAAAAATTCGGCCCGCGGCGCTTCGACCGCCCTGGCAAGCGCATTCAGGCTCACCGCATTCGGTGATACCAGATAGCCTTCTGCCGCCTCTCTCAGCATTGCCTCGTTAGGTGAAAGTTCATCGGCCAGAAAGCGAAAAAAATCCCGCTGAGCTTCCGCCGCAAGCACCCCGTATTGAGCCAAAATTTCCTGAGCCAGCGCCACACCCGACGCCTCGCCGCGACCTGAAAGCAGGGCTCGTGATAGCTCCGTGAGTTCCCGTGTCGGGTCGACGCCGCCAAGCGAGCGATCGAGCAGGTGGCGTCCACGCTCGGCGACGCCGTTCAAAAGCTCTTGGAAAAAAGAAACATTCATAAGCCGGCACTCTCACGAACTGCCTGTCCGCCATTGATCAGGTGACCTTTCGCAGGTCCCCTATCACCAAACCACATCCGTCTGTCATATCATCCCGGCCAGTATCGGTACCACCGACGCCAAACCCGATCCACATCGAAAGAAGGTTACCTTAGCCGTCAAGCGTGTAACAGGTCACGACGCCTGCTCGTTTTTCGCCGACCTTGCCGCTCGAGCTTTTTGTGCTTCGTCCAGCTTTGCATAACCGTCGCGCGTCTGCGGGAAGCGCCGGCCCAGCACCTGGGAGGCCACCAAGTTGCGCAACACCTGCGCCGTGCCACCGCCGATGGTAAACATGCGCGCATCGCGCACCATGCGCTCGAGCGGTCTCGCCCGCGAGTAGCCCGCGGCACCGTGCAACTGTAACGCATCGTTGGTGACCTTGATCGCCGTTTCAGCGGAAAAAATCTTCGCTTCGGCGGCAAGCCGCGGATCCGGAAAACCGGCTTCGCCCCCGCTCGCCGCCGCGCGATGCACCATCAAACGCGCCGCATCGAGACCGATGGCCATGTCGGCGAGCATCCACTGCAGGCCCTGAAATTCGGCAATTGGGCGGCCGAACTGTTCTCGTTTTTGCACGAAATCCAGGGCAAGCTCATAGGCACCGGCGGCAATGCCCAGAGGCACCGTGGCGGCACCGACGCGCTGGCTGTTGTAGGCGTCCATGAGACCGCCAAAACCCCGCTTGACGCCCTGTGGCGGCACGACAATGCGGTCGGCCCCGAGCGTAAGATCGCGGAAATGCACCTTGGTCTCGGGAATTCCCCTGAGCCCCATGGTCGGCTCGCGGTCGCCGATAACAAGCCCATCATCGTCGTCTCTGAGCGCAATGAATCCGGCGATGCCCTGCTCTTCGCCGTCCTCAAACAGGCGCGCGAAGATGAGATGCAATCGCGAAACGCCACCGCCGGTAATCCAGTGCTTCATGCCGTTGATGACGTAACGGTCGCCGCGCTTGTCGGCGCGTGTCGTCATTTCGTTGGCCGCGCTCCCGGCCTCGGGCTCGGTGATGCAAATCGCCGGTTTGTCGCCAGACAGCACCAAGTCGGCCGCAAGCTTTTTCTGCTGCTCGGAGCCGTAGGCCATGATCGCGCTGATCGCCCCCATGTTGCACTCAACCGCGATGCGGCCGGTGACGCCGCACGCTTTGGCCATTTCTTCAATGACGAGCACGGCATCCAAGAACGTCAGGCCAGACCCTCCATAGGCCTCGGGCACCGTCATCCCAATAAAGCCCGCCTCGCGCATCTGGTTGACCGTATCCCATGGGTAGGCCTCGCTGCGATCCACCTCCGCGGCGCGCGGGCTGACGACGCCCTTGGCAAACTCTCTCGCCCGGGCTGACAGCGCTTTTCGCTCCTTGCTGAGTTCGAACATTGTCTAATTCTCCTGCCGCATAATACCAGCCGCCAGGAAGCCGCCGTCAACCGCGAGCACGTGTCCATTCACGTACGACGCTGCATCGGACAACAGGAAGCATATGGCCTCGGCCACTTCCTCGGGCGTGCCATAGCGTGCCTGGGGCACGTGGCGCTGCCATATCGCCCGGATTTCCGGGTCGTGCATCGCTTTAACGAGCGGCGTATCGATGGGCCCCGGCGCCACGCCATTGACGCGAATATTCCTGGCCCCAAGCTCGGCCGCCATGACTTGGGTCATGTTGACGATGCCGCCCTTGGATGCGCCATAGCCAACCCGCCCGACGTTGCCCCTCAACCCCGACACCGATGCGATGTGAACGATCGCGCCACCGTCCTCGCCCATGCGCGCGACAACCGCTTGCGACACGATGAACGTCCCCACCAGATTGATCTCGATAATCTCGCGAAAGAGCGTCGCACTGGTCTCGGCGAACGGCACATCACGGCCGATGCCGGCGGAATTGACCAAGCCGACGATTGCTCCCTGTTGCGCGACCGCGTCATCGAGCGCATCGCCAACCTCCGCTTCATCTCTTACGTCGGCCCGCGTGAACCGGCAACGCTCGCCCGTCAACTCGCCAGCGGCAGTCGCGATGGCCTCTGCATTTGCATCGAGCACACTCACCACCCGACCAGCGGCAAGCAGCCGCCGGACCGTCGCCAAACCGATACCCGAGGCACCTCCTGTGACGATGACGTGGCCGGCACTCATTCCTTAACCTCCAGCGGTACCACGCCCTTGGCGAACATCTCGTCGCGCACCAACCGTTTCGGCACTTTGCCGTAGCCGGACTTCGGCAACTCGGGCCAAACTGCGACAAACTTTGGCACCTTGTAACGCGCCACCCGCTCGCCCAACCAGCTCTTGAACTCCGCGATATCGATGGTTGAACCAGCATGCGGCACCAACACGACGGCGCCGACCTCGCCCCATTTTGCATCCGGCACACCGACAAGCGCCGTTTCCGCGACGCCAGGGTGTTCCAAGATTTTCTCCTCGATCTCGCGTGGATAGATGTTGGACCCGCCGGAAATGAACATGTCCGACGCGCGCCCCGTAATGTAGACGTAGCCCGCTTCGTCCATGTGGCCGAGATCGCCAGTCCTGAACCAGCCGTCGCGAAAGGCTTTGGCGTTGGCCTCTTCGTTTTGATAGTAGCCCGCGAAAACCGCCGGACCGATCACACAGATTTCCCCCGTCTCGCCAGGACCGAGTCGCTTGCCGACGGCGTCGAAGATGGCCATTTCCATCCCCGTTCGCGCATATCCGCAAGTACCGATCCGGCCCTGCACCTCATCGTCGACATCGTGTTCACAGGCCGGGTGAAACGCTATGTTGCAGGTCACCTCGCCGAGCCCATAGAACTGGGTGAGGCATTTGCCCAGCCGCCCGAGCGCCTGCTTTTGATCCGCCCGATACATCGGCGCGCCGGCATAGAGGATGTGCTTGAGGGAGCTGTGGTCAAATCGCTCCGCCGCATCTCCCTCCATCATCAACGTAACGATGGTCGGCACCGCAAAGAGATTGGTGACGTTGTAAGTCTCGATCAACCCATAGACCTCTTCGACATGAAATCCGCTTCCCGAGAGCATAACGGTGAGGCCACCGCGCGCCACCACGGCCAACTGATGAATGCCCGCCGCATGGGACATTGGCGCAACGACCAGCGACGCCTCGTCCTCCGTGACACCCGGCAAAAGATCGGCCAGATAGTTGTTGGTGATAAACGTCAGCTGGCCATGGGTCAGGATCGCACCCTTGGGATGCCCTGTCGTTCCGGACGTGAAGAAAAACCAGCACGCATCGTCATGCACCACAGGTGCGCCTTGAAACGGCGCCCCCAGATGAGCGTCAATCAACTCATCGAACTGATGTTCGCCCTCGCCAGGCGTTCCGATGCAGATGATGGTCTCGAGCGTCGCCGTGGCCGCAAAGGCGGCATCGCGGTGGTCTGCAAATACGTCGTCGTATATGAGCACCTTGGCACCTGACGCAGAGGCGATGTATGCCACCTCCTCGGGCGCAAGCCGGAAATTTACCGGCACCCAGACCGCGCCTGACTTGAAGCAGGCATATTGCGTCTCGAACATCTGGTTCGAATTGCGCGCCTGCACCAAAACGCGGTCGCCCTTGGATATACCGTTGGCATCGAGGGCGTGGGCCAGCGCATCGACCCTCGCCAAAAGTTCGCCGTAGCTCCATATCTGCTCGTTCCAGACGAGGGCGTCGCGTCCCGGCAAGCGACGCGCCGACTGGGTGAGCAGGTCGCCGAGGTTCATCACCCTTCGTGAGACCGGCGCCTGCAGAATGCCGGGGGAGATTTTCTCTGGCGAGTTCACGGTCTTATTTGATGCGCTCCAGGACCGAAACGAAATTTGCCACGGCGGCGCCGCCCATGTTGAAGATGCCGCCAAGCTCGGCCCCCTCGATTTGCATGTCGCCGGCTTTCCCGGTGAGTTGCATCGACGTCAACACGTGCATCGAGACGCCTGTCGCGCCGATCGGATGGCCTTTGGATTTGAGCCCGCCGGAAGGATTGATCGGCAGCCGGCCATCCTTTTCGGTCTGGCCCTCGGCCACGATCTTGGCCGCTTCGCCAGGCCGCGCCAGGCCCATCGCCTCATACTCGATGAGTTCGGCAATGGTGAAGCAGTCGTGCGTCTCCACGAACGAGAGGTCGTCAATGGCGATTCCAGCTTGTGCGAGCGCGCGATCCCAAGCCATCGTGCAACCCTCGAACTTCAAGATATCGCGCTTCGACATTGGCAGGAAGTCTTGGGCGTGCTGAGCTGCGCGAAAGGCGACAGCCTTGTCCATCTGCAGCGCCGTTTGCATGTCGGTGAGCACCAACGCGGCCGCACCGTCTGAGACCAGCGAACAGTCGGTGCGTTTCAACGGACCCGCCACATAGGGGTTTTTCTCGCTCTCGTTGCGGCAAAACTCAAAGCCGAAATCCTTTTGCATATGCGCGTAGGGATTGGCGATGCCGTTCTTGTGATTTTTGGCGGCGATCTGCGCGAGTGCGTCCGACTGGTCGCCGTAGGCTTGGAAATAGAGCGCGGCTATTTTGCCGAAGACGCCGGCAAATCCCGCAGGCGTATCCCCATCTTCCGGCAGATAGGATGCCTTCAAGAGGTTCTCGCCAATTTGTGGACCGGGTGTCGTCGTCATTTGCTCGACGCCGACAACGAGCACAAATTTTGCACGTTTGGCCTCGATGCTCTTGATGCCCTGGTGGACCGCCGCCGAACCTGTCGCACACGCGTCCTCGACCCGCGTTGCGGGCTTGAAGCGAAAGTCATCAGACGCTTGAAAAACCAGCGAGGCGGTGAAGTCCTGTGGTGAAAATCCAGCATTGAAATGGCCGAGCACCACCTCATCGATCTCGCCGGCGCCCAGTCCGGCATCGCTCAGCGCCTCGTTCGTCACCTTGACGATCAGGCTTTCGACCGTTTCGCCTTCAAGCTTGCCAAACTTGCTGTGGGCCCATCCGACGATTGCTGCGCACATGTCCTATCTATGCTCCCTTGTCCGAATTACTGGCCCGGCGGTCCGCTCCGTGTTGACAGTTGGCACGGTCATATCCAACCAATCGCGCACAGTCTACACCGCCCACCGACGACGCGAAGTAGGCAATTAGGCACGCTCACGCCTTGGGTTTTGCCCGTCTTTATGCTTAGGGTGCCACGACAGGTTCAACAAGGTTCGAATGCGTGAATGATGGCTGATTCCGAGACCTACGAAATTCTTGCACTGAAATACGCCGAGCGCAGTAACCGAACGCGCGCGGACTCCTTCATTTTCGATGACGATCACGCGAGCGAGCACACGATCGACTATTTCGTCTGGTTGGTTCGCAACGACAATCGCACGATCGTTGTCGATACCGGATACGACAGGCCCGAAGGGCTGCGGCGTGGACGCAATGTGCTCATTGAGCCCCGCACCCTCCTAAAGGAGCTGGATATTGATGCCGCGGTGATCGACGACGTTGTCGTCACGCACATGCATTACGATCACGCCGGCGGACTTCATCATTTCCCAAAGGCGCAGTTTCACTTGCAGGAAGCCGAAATGGCCTACGCGACCGGACCCTGCATGTGCCACGCCGCACTGCAGATGCCGTTCACGGCCGAGCATGTTTGCGAAATGGTCCGCCACGTCTATTCAGGCCGCGTCACGTTCCACGACGGTGATGGCGAGATTGCACCGGGCATCACCGTCCACCAAATCGGCGGTCACAGCCGCGGCCTCCAGTCCGTGCGTGTCATGACCGAGCGGGGCCCCGTAGTCCTTGCCTCCGACGCCTCGCACTTTTATGAAAATTTCGAGCAGAAAAAGCTCTTTCCCATCGTCATCGATGTCGAGGCGATGCTGGCCGGCTTCGATCGTCTGCTGGCGCTTTCCGAAAACACCCCAGAACGCATCGTCCCCGGACATGATCCTCTTGTACTCAACCGCTATCCGGCCTTCTCCGAGCGGACCGAGGGTTCGGTTCACCGCCTCGATGTCGCGCCGCGAAACGGTGCGGGCTGACGCACCAGACACAGCCCGATGGTTGAGAGCTACCGCCTAGAACTTGCCGGCATAATTGATCGGTTGGATTTGTCGGACGAAATGGCCGCCACCATCGAGTGCAAGCATTTCTTCAGCGGCGCTGCCGCCTACGTCGACGGCACCATCTTTATGTCGCTGACGCCAGTTGGCCTCGCATTGAAACTGCCGCCAGAGAGATGCGCGGCGTTGCTTGACGGAGACGCGCGACCGCTGCGCTACTTCGCCAACGGTCCGATCAAAAAGAACTACGTGCTCCTACCCGATGCAATTGTCGGGGATGATAGCCAACTACGCGAACTCGTTTGCGAAAGCGCCAGCTATTGCAGTTTGAAGTAAATGCGCGACCCA
>JAUVMS010000373.1 GCA_030600135.1 Hyphomicrobiales bacterium
AAACAACGTGTGCGCTACTCGCCAGTTCTGGGCACCGGAGAGATGCCACCGCCGGGATTGGACACGTCGGCAAACGCATGCCATTTCAGCAGGATCGCCTGAGGGGCGCTACAATCCAAACGTGCGCCTTAGCTCCGTTTAGCAATAGGCACTGTCGAAGCTTGCAAGAGGCCGCAGTGCGAAGGGGCACCGGCCGCGACGAGGCGTTGTCAATCCTCAAACGGGTCGTGGACCAGGATGGTGTCGTCGCGCTCGGGGCTTGTGGAGAGCAGGGCGACTGGCGCTTCGATCAGCTCCTCGAGCCGGCGAACGTATTTGATGCATTGCGCCGGGAGCTCGGCCCACGAGCGGGCGCCCGCCGTCGATTCCGACCAACCTTCGAGGGCTTCATAGATTGGCTGAACACGCTGCTGGGCACCCTGGCCGGCCGGCAGATGATCCACCGTGTCACCGTCAAGACGATAGCCGACGCAGACCTTGAGCTCTTGCATGCCGTCAAGCACGTCGAGCTTGGTGAGGGCGATACCGTCAATGCCGGCAACCTTGATGGTTTGGCGCACGAGACAGGCATCGAACCAACCACAACGGCGGCGGCGACCGGTCACCGTGCCGAACTCGTGGCCGCGCTCACCGAGCAGCTTGCCGACTGCGTTGTGCTCCTCGGTCGGGAAGGGGCCCAGGCCGACACGCGTGGTGTAGGCCTTGGTGATGCCCAAGACGTAGCCCACCGCGCCTGGGCCGAGGCCGGAGCCGGTCGCGGCCTGGGCAGCGACAGTGTTGGACGAGGTAACGAAGGGATAGGTGCCATGGTCGATGTCCAACAGCGCACCCTGGGCACCCTCGAACAGGATGCGTTTGCCGGCGCGGCGGTGGCGATCGAGGAGATCCCAGACCGTATCCATGTAGGGCAAGATTTTTGGCGAGATCTCAGCAAGCTCTTTGTGGAGCTCGTCGGCGGAGACTTCCGGTTCGCCGAGGCCGCGGCGAAGCGCGTTGTGATGGGTTAGGATGCGGTGGATCTTACCCTCGAGGCTTTGCAGATTGCGGAGGTCCTGGACCCGTATGGCGCGCCTGCCGACCTTATCCTCGTAGGCGGGGCCAATGCCGCGCTTGGTGGTTCCGATCGCACCCGGCCCGCCATTGCCTTCGCGCAAGGCGTCGAGTTCGCGGTGCAGTGGCAAAATGAGCGTCGCGTTTTCGGCGATACGCAAATTGTCTCGGGAGATCTTGACGCCCTGGCTCTCGAGCAGCTCGATCTCGCCGATGAGGGCCCAGGGATCGATCACAACGCCGTTGCCGATCACGGCGAGCCGACCCGGACGCACGACGCCAGAAGGCAGCAGGGACAGCTTATAGGTCTTGCCGTCGATGACGAGCGTGTGGCCGGCGTTATGGCCACCTTGGAAGCGCACGACAATGTCGGCGCGTTCGGAAAGCCAGTCGACAATCTTGCCTTTGCCTTCGTCGCCCCATTGCGAGCCGACCACAACCACGTTCGCCATTCTGCCTCCCTGCCGGGCGCCCTCTCAACCCTGGATAGGGAGCCTCGACCGTCATCACCTCAACACTCTGTTATAGCTGGCGATGCAATGTCAGGCGACTACAAAGGCGGGGCAACGCCTGCTACAGCTTTTGGTTGTCGAGCCTGGGGTGTACCGCGCGTGGACATCGCCAAGCAGGCTGGAAAATCTCAATGCTCGAGCAGTTTGCGGGCAATCAGTTCGTCACGAAGCCTATTGGCACAGGTGAAGTGGTGCGCTCGCAGACCCAACGCCAGCGCGGCTTCGACATTGCTCGGCGAGTCGTCAATGAAAAGCGTGGCGCCAGGTTCGAGGTCAAACCGAGACAACGCGCGCTCGAAGATGGCACGACCCGGCTTGATGATGCCTTCGCGAGCCGAAACGACAATGTCGTCGAAATGACGAAAGAAGCGGTAACGGCTCTGCGTTTCAACGAACTTTTCCTCGGAGAAGTTGGTGAGGGCATAAAGCGGTATCGCGCGCGCCGCCAATGCCTCCAAGAGCCGGACGCTGCCGCCGATCTCCCCCGTTACCATTTCGTGCCAGCGCTCGTCGTAGGCACGGATCAATGCGGCATGCTCGGGAAAGATTGCGATACGTTCAGCCACGGCGTCGGCCCATGATCGCCCCAAATCCTGGGCGACATTCCATTCCATCGTGCAAACTTCGGCGAGGAACGTTTCCATCGCCGCTTCGTCAGCGAAGAGCTTGCGAAACAGATGGCGCGGATCCCACTGGATAAGGACGTTGCCAACATCGAATATGACCGCCCGAATGTCCGTTTCGGCGCCCAACGAAACCACCCCCATGTGCTTTGCAATCGTCACGCACGATCACAATGAGCCGTCGTCCGCCGCTTCTAAAACATGTTTCGGTCAAATAGAACCACCCGAATGGATATGCTGCGATCTCCTCAGAGCAGCCGCAACACCTCGGCCGCCTGATCCGGGTCGTCATAGATGAGCTCTTTGCACGCTACCGCATTCAGCAAACCGGCCAGCATCGAGAACTGGCGCTTGGACAGGAGGTGGTCTGGGAAATAGGCCTCGCCCATCAACTGTTTTAGCGCATCGGTGCGGCCGGCGTCGCGTAGCTCCGGGCCCCGAGCGGTGCGGTGCTTTGGCAAGACAATGGTGCCCACGGGCCACCACTTGTTCGGTTGCCGACGCGGTTCAGAAAGGCTTGAAGCCGGAGGCGGAAGGTACCTCACCCGTTTCAAGTCGGGACCAATGTGCTCGCGCACGTCACCAAGACCTGGATAGCGGCTGGCAAGACCAGCGAGCGAACCGGGTTCAATGGCCAGGCAAAGGCCAAGGCCCCGCACGCCGCTGCGGCCGTCGTAAAGCAGATTGCCGTCGCAAAGATAGCTGTATCCCGCCCCGATAAGCGCGGCGGTCAACGCGGTTCTTTGCACGCCGGATTTGGCCGGCACGACTGTCGTCTCGCCGTCTCTAAGCACCGCCGCGGCGGGCAAAACCATTTCATGGCCCAAGACATCCAATAGGAGTTGCGTTAGCGCGCGCTCGGTCGATGGCGCCAGTTCGTCGAGCCGGTGACACTGGGCAACGCAGTCTGCATTGCAAAAGATATCGTAGCGTGTGCCATGGCTGGCGATGTCCAGCCGCAGCGGCGCTCGCTCCGAAACCGCGCAGCCCGCCGTCGCCAGGTGGTCGAACAATGGCATGATGCAATCTTCGATGGCGACGTCGTCAAAGCGAAGCTCGACGGCCTGACCGCCCACTTCCGCCGTATGGAGACAAATCCAATCTGCCGGTGGCCGCGGGGCTGCAGTCGAGCCTTTGCGATGCACTGTAGCCACAAGGGGGAGGACGGTCTCGGACACTGCCGCACCGGCCGCGTCATTGAGGAAGCCATGCCTCGACCAGTTGCGCAGGCACTTTTCGACGGTCTTCTTTGCCTGATGCAAGGGTTGCCCTGTTGCTGCGGCGAGTTTGTCCGCCATCTCGCCAGGTCCCTCCTGGCCTTCGAGAAGGCACCACAAGTATCCAGCGACGCCATCAAGAGTGTGGGTCTCCTGTCGCGGCTCGCTGAACAGAACCAGCGTATCGTCAATTATTCGTGTGATGACACCTGGATGCGGCTGCACCACGCCCACAACTCCAACTCCTCGCCACTCGACTCCCAGCCACGACTGAAATGGAGACGAATCTCTCCAGTTGCTTTCAGTTGGTTTTGTGATTTCCGATATCTTCTTGGGTTTATTTAGGCAATGGAAAATTAGATTTGCAATTTACTCAGACTACTGATTGTTCAGTTAACCCTTAACGCCACATCTCAAGTCAAAGATGTGCTTTCATCAGTCGTCGTTTTGGCGAATGCTTTCGTTTGAAGTCCGGGTGGGCTCCGATGACATACGCGCGCCAACGGAGCAACGTCGCGCCGCAGCTGGGCTCGACGTATGGTTGGATGAAGCTGCTTCGAGGCAGGACTCAGCGCTCGATAATTTCGGTGCCGGCAATCTCAACGCCAAATCCAGTCAGGCCTACGTACTGGCGTTCCCGGGTGCCGAGAACTCGGATCGACGCAATGCCCAAATCCTTGAGGATCTGCGCGCCAAGGCCGATTTCGCGCCACTGTTCTTCACGGCTTACCGTGCTCTCTTGACCCTCTCGACGGCCGCCCCGGTTGCCCGAGGCGACACCGACGGCGCCGTGCCGGAGATAGACGACAAGGCCACGGCCCTCGGCCTTGATGCGC
>JAUVMS010000183.1 GCA_030600135.1 Hyphomicrobiales bacterium
GACGCGGTCGACATTGCGGCCTAGACTGACGAGTAAGTAGCATGAGAGGTGTGTTCCATGGCAGCGTGTGTTCGCTTATTTGCCTCCACCGCCCTACTGTGGGCAACTGCGATAGTTCTTGCTCCGAACAGCGCATTAGCATTTGTTTCTACAGGAAAACTTGCAGCCGGCCTTGCCCAATCAGCCGATGCCCAAGCTGCCCATGACAGCGCCGGGATCATTCAAGTCCGTCGGCGCGGTGGCCGACGTGGCGGCTTTCGAGGTCGGGCGCGTTTTCGCGGCGGAGTGCGCTTTCGCGGCTGGCGTGGAGGAGTTCGCGTCAGGGGCTATCGTCGTGCCCGTGTTTACGGATGGCGGCGAGGATACCGGGGCCGGCGTTTTCGTCGGGCTCGCGTCTACGGTTGGCGTCGCGGATATCGCGTCAGGCGCTATCGTCGTGCCCGCGTCTATGGTTGGCGGCGGCACCGCAGAGTACGGCGCCGCCGGGTCCGCTCCCGGGTCTATTATGGCGCGCCGGTGGTTTATGGCTACCGCGGATATCGTAGCTGCCGCTGGCTGAAGCGACGCGCCTACTATACGGGCAGTGGCTATTGGTGGCGTCGCTATCGCCATTGCCGGAGGTGGCGCTACTGAGTTTAGAGCCCGGAACGGGCACTCATCGCGCTTGCAACTGTGCCGGCTGACGGCTCAACTGGGCCCGTCAGCCCACATTCGCTTGGCAACAGCCGGGCCCTTTGCGATCACAAAGCGAATATCACTCCGCCGTCAAGCCGAGCCGCTCGTGCCATTCCGCAATGCTCTCATCGGGATATTCGCCAAACCGGCGATCGCGCTCGTCGTCATGAACCTCGACCCATGACGCTTTGTGATCCAGCATGAGATGGGTTCGCTCGGGAGGGATAGGAAGCTCGCTATCAATGGCCGAGGCAAAGGGATGGAGCAATTCCGGCCATCGCGGATCCCAAACCCAAAGATAACTGCCGCAGTTCCGGCAAAAATGTCTCTGCGCCGGGCTCAGTTTCGCCTCCCCATCCTTGGTTTCGCCCAAACGAACGCGGTAGACGCGAATGTGCTCCTTACCCTCGACGTGGAGCGTCTCGTACCGTCCACTCAGATTGATGGCGTAGCCGCCGCCTCCGGCCGTCTTGCGGCAAATCGAGCAATAACAGAGATTGTAAGGGCAGGCATGGCTGGTCGCCACGCGAAAGCGCACGGCTTGACAATGGCATGTCCCCTCGAGCTGCATACTACGAACCCTTTCCATGTTAGCCACGGACGCCCTTGGCAATACGGTCGCTGGTTCGCCACGGAGCACGATTTTAGGACGGTTTCCACCCGACACGTACCCGTGCGGATCAAGTCGTCCTGTCCACTACTGGCCAAACCATAGATGGTCGACACCTGGGGTTTGGGCTAATCTCGTCGTCCAACAATAGGCGCAAACGCAGGTTTCCCTCGAAAGCTTGTAGGCAGGTTGGGCATCCACCGATGAAAACCACAGCCTTTCGCCAGTCGATCTTGGTGATACCGCTCGCCATCATTGCTCTTTTCTTGGTGAGCGGCCACCTAACACCGGACGGCTCGGAAACGTTTCGGGCGATAGTGCGTGCGCATGCCGGCGATCCGGCCCATGCCGATGCCTCTCCACTACCCAACTATCGCGGTCACTTTGTTTCCATGAGCGGCATTGGGCAATGGCGTCGCCCGACAAACGTCATCCATTTCGTGCGGGCAACGACCGTCGGCGAAACGCCGCCCACCGCCAACTGCTCCAACGATGCCGTCGTCTATTACGCCACGCGAGCACCAAAAGACTTCAAGAAAAAGCAAAAGGGCCTGCTCTATGGCGTGCGCACGCACACTGCGGCAACGCGCGTGCGTGATATGCCCGGCTACAACTCCTGCGCCCTTGTTGTTTATGCGATTCTGAAGCGGGCGGGATGCCGCTGGGTCAAGCGAACGGCCAACGCAAGGAGCATGTACGATATGGCGTACAAGCACGGCTGGAGGCCGACCGAAACTCAGAGAGCGGGCTGCCTCGTTGCTTGGAATTCGAGGTTCGATGGAAAACTGCCGCGCATCGGCAGGGGCACGCACCGTGACCCGGCTCGCAAAAGTGGCGTACTGTATCGACACCTCGGCATCACCACCGGTGCCTGGATGGCGGTGGACAACACCTCCGTGCTGAGTGAGCCGACTGCCTACATTACCTCCCGGCCCATCCGCTATGAGACGCCGCTATTTCTTTGTCCCGCAGAGCAGCGCCAGACCAAACTGAAGTGAAACGGCGAACGCACCCCAGATTGGACATCTACAATGAGCAATTTCGCCGATTGCTGGGTCTCAACCCTGGCGACGTGCCGATCTGTCGAGTTCGCACACCTATCCAGCCTACCAGCGGTTCGTCCGCGATAGCTCTGCTCCTCAAGCAATCACTCGGTTTGGCTGCCCTGGAACGAGCATGGCCAAGACGTTGGTCGCTCGAGCCCACCCGGTAATTTGGTTTTGTCATCACCGCACGACAGATTGAGTTGGGCTTGCTCGAGCCCTTCAACGCTTGAAAGGTCGACGCCCTCGAACCGAGCCAAGTACATATAGGCACCGGCAAACTTCACACCTTCAAGCTTGGCATCCTTGAACGAGGCTCGCGCGATATTGGCGTAACGCAGGTCCGTGCCAATAAGTTGAGCGCCGGATAGGTCGGCACGCGCCAACTGAGCCTTTTGTGCACTTGCATTCTTGAGGTTGGCGCCACGAAGATTGACACGGAAGAATTCCGCCTTTTCAAGAATGCCGCCTTCCAATTGCGCCCCCTCCATTGTCACACGCATACCGAATGACTTGCTGAGATTTGCACCTCCAAGCTTGGCATTGCGAAAACTCACGTGGGTCAGATCGGCACCGTCAAGTGTCGCATTGGCTAAGTTCGTTTGCCCGAAATCGCTCCCGGTCAGGATCGAGCGCGAAAGATTCGCACCCTCCATGTTGTGCCCGGACAAAACCTTGCGGTCCTTAAAGCATCCGGACCAATTGACACCTGGCGCCGCCGCGTCCTTGCACCCAGCCAAAGCCCAATGCGATCCCGGCAGACCAAACGTAACGAGCGACACCACCATGGCCAAAAGAGCCGATCGGCGATAAAAGCAATCCGTTCTCATCATGGCCTGGAATTATAGAGCGCGTTTGGGGCAAC
The DNA here is from genome assembly GCA_030600135.1 of Hyphomicrobiales bacterium. Classification (GTDB taxonomy): domain Bacteria; phylum Pseudomonadota; class Alphaproteobacteria; order Rhizobiales; family JAUVMS01; genus JAUVMS01. Next base: position 3,194 of record JAUVMS010000183.1, read on the forward strand.
GTCACGACACAGTCGTGTAACGTCGTTCACAACGAACGTTTCACTCGCACCAGCAACTTGTTCACGCGAGCAAGATCGCGGATCGTCATTGACGTTGTCGTCCGTGCTTCATCCGCTATGCTGAACCTTGTGCTTGTAATGGGACGTGAGCGATGTCGAAAGAGAACGAGAACTGGCTGGAAGCTGTTTACACGGCCAAGACCGAAGCCGAACTCGAAAAAGGCTACGACGACTGGGCCGAGGCCTACGACCAGGATCTCATGCGTTATGGCTACCGGCTCCCCCTTCTGTCTGCCGGTCTCGTCGCACGTCATGTCCGAGATCTAAATGGCCCTATCCTCGACGCCGGCTGCGGCACAGGGCTCATTGGCGAAAATTTGCAAGCCCTCAGCTACGGACATCTCGAAGGCCTCGATCTTTCAGAGCAAATGCTTGCTGTCGCGAAATCAAAGGGAGCCTACAAGGCACTCTACAAAATGCGCTTGGGCGATCCGCTGAAGCTTCCAGATGCACACTACTCAGCAGTCGTCTCGATGGGGACCTTCACCGTCGGTCATGCCGGACCTGAAGGCTTTGACGAGTTGGTGCGGATTACACGGCCCAATGGCCACCTCATCATCAGCATTCGCACCGACATCAACCCCAACAACCCGCATCTCGACCGCCTGAACGAGATCGAGGCCGAGGGCCGATTGAAGCGCGTCGAAACCTCGAGGGAGATCGTCACGATGCCGTGGGAGGACGCCAGTGTGCGCAACACCGTTTATGTGTTTTCCCGCCCGGCCTAGAGCTAGCCACCTAGTGGGCCTTAGCCGCGGCACCCACCCGTTCGAGCGCTTGGCGCGTCGAACTGTCCGCCCGCCCATCAACCCGTGACTGGCGCCAATGCCGCTGGAATCCGGCCACCACCTGCTCGGTCGACGTCTCGTACTTGCCCGAAACCTCGAGCCCATAGCCGAACGCCGCCAGCCGTTCTTGCAGGCGCACAACTTCGGCTCCCTCATCGCCCTGCCCGAGGCCGGCGTCTTCGCCGATCGGCACCGGCGGCACCCAGAGCCCGACCCCGGCACGATAGAGCCGCGCCCAATCGAACTTGTCACCCGGGTCCAACTTGCGCGCCGGCGCGACGTCCGAGTGAGCCAAGACCCGAGTCCGCGGTATGGCGCGGCGCGCGCAGATATCCAGGCACAGGGTCGTCACGGCCTTCATCTGCATATCTGGAAAGTCGGGATAACCGCCATCCGGTCCGACGTTGTGCAGCTCGACCCCGACGGAGCACGAGTTGATGTCCGTCTCACCAGCCCAATAGGACGCACCGGCATGCCATGCCCGCTTCGATTCACTCACCATTTGCGTGATGGTGCCATCGGTATCGACCAAGTAGTGGGCTGAGACGCTTGATTGCGTGTCCGTGAGCCACGCCAACGCCGCATCGTGCGATGCCATGCTGGTGTAGTGCAGGACCAGCATATTGATCGCGCGGTCGTTGCGACGCAGCCCGTAGTTTGGCGACGGAACCCATCGCGATACCAGCTTTGTGTCGAGGCTTTCCAGCACCATTCGGTTAGATCCCACGTTCCCGGCGGATCTCCTCGTAAGCCTCGTTGATTGCCGCAAGCTTTTCGTTGGCGATCGCCACGAATTCCTCAGGCACACCGCGTGCAATGGCTTTGTCGGGATGGTTTTCCGTGACCAGCTTGCGGTAATGCCTCTTCAGTTCGTCATCACCGATTTTCGGTGTAACGCCCAGCACATCGTAAGGACTACGCCGATCCTCCGGCAAGAAACGGGCACGGATGTATTTGAATTCCGAGTCCGTAAAGCCGAATCGCTTGGCGACCTGATGCAGATACTCTTCCTCGTTCGGATGCAGCACGCCGTCAGCAGCGGCGATGTGGAAGAGACCCTCGAGCACATCCTGCAGTAGCTCTCGGTTCGACTTGAAGAGCCCGGCGAGCTGTTCGGCATAGGCCTCGTAACCGGCGATATCCTGCTTCGCCAGATTGAAGATGCGCGCCACGTTGTCCGCCTCTCCGGGCGGCACCTTGAACACTTCCTTGAAGGCCGAGACCTCGTCGCTCGTCACCACGCCATCGGCTTTGGCCATCTTGGCGCCGAGCGCAATGACGCCAACCGTAAAAGCGACATCGTTCCTCTTGACCGTTCCATCGCGCTGACGATCGAAGCCGAAGTGGCCCGCGACCCCTCCAAGCAGCGCGCCTATCGGACCGCCAATCGCCAGCCCCGCGGCCGCGCCTGCAATCTTTCCCCAAATCGACATGCGCTGCAGCATAAGGCGATCCGCGCGGAATTGCATCGCCGGAGTTAACCAACCCCCAACTCCGCGCGAAATGGTTCAAGTTCGTGGTTTCGACCGTGCTATGCCACGGCCGAACTCTGGCAGCGCCGCAAGCTTGCGGGCCCGCCGCAGCGCATCCAACTCCTGGGCCGCGTTCATCTCGAGCGGCAAATCTGCCGCCCACTCGACATCGGCACGCTCGAGCCCAATGTCGGCAAGCATGCGGTCATCGAGGCGCTGGAGATTCAGAAAGGCATCGCGACGGTCGCGCAATTCCAAGTATCTGCGCCACAACTTACTGATATTTTGCGCAAAACCCTCGATACGCTCGAATGCGCCAAGGCCGATACCTTCTTGCGCTCGTCTGTATTCGCGTAAACTGATGTTGCTCATCTCGTCTCTCCTTGTCACCGGGCTCGTGGTTTGTACACGTGCCGTTGATGGCAAGATGGGGACATGCTATGGTTCAATCCAACGAATAGTTTTGAAGCGATCAATCAATAATTTTGATGAGTTGAACGATGGATGTGACCTCGCCATTCCCAAATCTGCTGATTGAGACTGATCTCCTGCGCACCTTCGTCGCCATTGCCGAGACCGGCAGTTTTACCAAGGCCGCGGGACAGATCCACCGCACGCCGTCCGCCGTAAGCATGCAGATCAAGAAGCTTGAGGAGATTCTCGGCCGCGAGCTCTTTTTGCGCGAAAGCCGCAGTGTCGCCATGACGCCCGATGGTGAAATCCTGCTGGGTTATGCCCGGCGGATCCTGCGCATCAACCAGGAAGCGGTGTCGCGGTTTCTCTCGCCTCCAATTGAAGGCGTCGTCAGCTTCGGCGCGCCAGATGATTTCGGAACCCGCTTTGCACCCAACATCTTGGCGCGATTTGCCGCCACTCACTGTCATGTTGAGGTCAATGTGGTGCTTTCCACGAGCGTCGACCTCACCAACAAGATCCAGGATGGCACGCTTGATCTGACACTGATTACGGCTTCAGGCCGCATGCCCGCACCCAATCATGGCGAACTGGTGTTTCACGAGCCGTTGAAATGGGCTGGTTTGGACGGCGGCATGGCCCACGAAAGCGACCCGCTGCCACTGGCTCTCTCCAGCGACAACTGCGCCTGGCGTACCATGGCGCTTGCTGCCCTTGACAAGTCTCACCGCCCTTACCGCATCGCCTACTCCAGTGAGAGTTGGGCCGGGCAACAGGCCGCACTTGTTGCCGATCTAGCTATTGCCCCGATCCCATGCAGTTTGATTGTCCCCCCGTTGCGGATGATCGGTCGAGCTGAAGGGCTGCCGGAACTCGGCAACTATCAGATTGTTATGCTCCGTGGCATGCGCAACTCGCCGGCCCTGGAGGCCCTCGCCCAGC
>JAUVMS010000345.1 GCA_030600135.1 Hyphomicrobiales bacterium
CGTCGCGTCGCTGGCCCGATGCACCCGCATCGCGCTGCGCGCCGCTCCTCACCGGTGACGAAAAAACCACAGGTGTCACGATCCACACGAGTTCTTCAACAACCTGCTAGGCCGCGCCACATGCGACCGATCAGCCGCCCGATACGTGAATTGGCCCGCCGCGCTGTATACTAATCCGTCAATACTCAGTATGCACTCTGGCGAGATTGACGATCAGCACCGGGTCGATCGGCGATGCCAGGCCGCACATAGAAGACTCGACATTGGGGAGGTGAGCATGGACAAGGATAAAATCAAATCGTTCGCCGAAAAGGTCTATGGCGACATGGCCGGCGCCATGGCGATGGGCATGGCCTATATTGGGGTCGAAAAGGGGTTGTTTCGCGCCATGGCCGGCAAAGGCGCCATGACGTCAGCTGACGTCGTCGCCGCGTCCGCGCTGCAGCCACGCTATGTCGAGGAATGGCTTGCTGGTATGACCGCCGCCGGCTATCTGGAGTACGATCCGGATGCCACGACATTCCAGTTGCCGGATGAATATTCCTACCTCCTGGCTTCGGAGGGCACCGATCATTTCATGGGTGGTCTCTTCCACTTTGCACCGGTTGCATTGAGCATCGCACCAAAGGTGGCGGATGCCTTCGAAAATGGCGGCGGCGTCAAGTTCGAGGAGTGTGGCCCCGAATGCGTCAAAGCCCTCGATCTCATGAATAGTGGCCAGTACGAGCAGCGGCTCCCAAGCTATTGGCTCGCGCAAATGCCCGACGTCGTCGAACGCCTCGAGGCGGGAGGTCGCGTCTTGGATGTTGGCTGCGGTGTCGGACGCGTTGCCACCACAATCGCCAAGGCAATACCGGATGCCATTGTGATCGGCCTCGATCCTGATCGTGAATCGATACGCCAAGCACGCGAGGCCGCCAGCGCCGCAGGGCTTGGCGAACGGGTCACATTTGTCGCCAACACCACCCGCGACTACGAGGCCGAGGAGCCATTCGACCTCATCACCGCATTTGATTGCGTGCACGACTTCGCTGAACCGGTGGCAACCCTGGAGGAGGTTCGATCCTTACTGAGCCCGGAGGGAACATTGTTCATCGTCGAACCGCGCGCCGGCGATCGGTTGGAGGAAAACATCCATCCGCTCGGGGCCGTCTACTACGGCTTCAGCCTGTTCCATTGCATGACGCAGTCTTTAGCAAATGGCGGACCGGGCCTTGGAACCTGCATGGGACCCGCCAAGACCGAAGCGCTTGTGCGACAGGCTGGCTTCAGTCGTTTCGAGCGACTTGGTATCCGCAGTCAGACACACTTGTTCTATGCAGCAAAAACTTAGGCGACGAGATCCGGGGATCGGGCACGTCCTACCCCCCAGGCCCGACCAACCAGAATGTGCTGATTGCTTGCGTGATGGTTTCCTGCCCATTGTACCCAGTGAGCAACGATGATTGCAGGCAATGCGCGCAATGGCGGAAGTCATGGGAATTGGATCATACAGCGAGTTCGGGACGCTACGCGAAGTCGTCGTCGGCACGGCCGACGGATTGACCTTGCCACCGTTCAGCAGGGATCTTTCCCATTACAACGACGAATTGCGCGAGGCTTTGCTGGCAAACGGCAATCGGCCGCTCGACATCAAGGAGCATTTTCCCGAGCGCTGGCAACGCACCGCTGAACAAATCCATGGCATTGCCGCGACCTATGAGAAGTTCGGAGTGAAAGTCCACCGTCTGCGCCCCTATACGCACGACGAAACCCGTCATCTTGAAGAGTTGCAACAGGGTTGGTCACAACTCTACCCCGCCGACCCGGTGTTCGTGATCGCCAAGCACTATGTGGAGCTTTCGATTCGCCGCGCCTATCGCCGCAAGGAAGTTTTTCCGTTGCGCGACGTGATTCTGCCGATGGTCGACGCCGACCCCGAAGCCCATTACGTCGCCATGCCGCAAGCCGCTCCATGGGGGCCAGCTGGGCAAGGACCAGGCCCATTTCTTGAAGGTGGCGATATTCTCATTCACGGCAACGATGTCTTCGTAGGCCACGGCGAGTTGTGTTCAAACCTTGCCGGCGTCGGCTGGCTCAGGCGCTACATCGAACCTTGGGGATTTACGGTGCACGCGATGGCCATCAAAGGGCCAATCCTGCACGCTCTCGGCTTCATGTGTCTGTTGCGGGACGGCTTATTAATGGCCCATATGCCGGCGCTGATGGAGGGATTGCCCGAGCCCTTGAAAGGCTGGGATGTGATCGAGATCACCGAAGACGAAATGAACGCCCATGCAACGGTCGGGGTGAGTGTGGATGATAAACATTACATGATCGATCCACGCTTCGAACGTGTCATGGATGAATTGGCAAAGCATGGCGTGGAGCCGGTCCCGACGCCGTGCGATGCCATCGGCTTTTGGGGCGGCGCCATCCGCTGCGCCACCCTGCCAATCAAGCGGGATCCCGCGTGACTTGCGCATGTTGGTGTTTCATTGCGCACGGTAAGGAGGGCGCCAATGGAGCAAAAAGTGAGCGAATGGCCCAACGGCTGGGCGCACGACCTCAACGCCGCGGGTTTAAAAGGGCGACCATCGATTGCAGGCATGGCGATGCGGATCGCAATGAGCGCTGTTCGCCGGCGACCGCCGTTGAATCCCAGACCCTAATGGCTGACCTCGAGGATGGGCCGAATGCCAGAAAACATCGGCTCGAGCGCCACCCCCAACGCGTCGCCAAACTTACTGACCGCAATGTAGATCGTGATGGTGAAAACCGCCTCGACGATTTGCGGCTCGGAGTAATGCGCGTGCAGGCGATCCCATAGCTCCTTGGGCACGTGATTGGCATCGATGCCGATCTGCACCGTAAGATCCATCAGCGCCTTCTCGGCCTCGGTGAAATGCGGGCTCGCCTTGTAGCGATCATCACCGATATCGGTGATTTTCTCCTCCGAAATACCCAAACGTTTCGACAACGTTTCGTGCTGAACCACACAGTATTGGCAATCGTTGCGATGGGTCGCCTTCAAGATAATCAACTCTTTCGTGACCCAATCGAGCTCGCCGTCTTTCAAGATCGCCATGATCAGGTCGGTGAAAACGACACCAAGTTCAGGCGTATGTCCGAAAACTTTGAATATGTTCAACAGCATCTCGAACCGGTCTTCGGCCTTGTCGTAGAATTGAAGAGTCTCAGGCGTTGCCTGTTCACGCTCGACATAGGATATGGTCATTGTGTCCTCCATTTAACCGATCGTTCCAAATGCGTCACAAGTGTCTGCCCGTTGCTGCTGCTGTTCAAAAATCAGCTGATGAGCGCGTCTGCCTGGCGGGCGATGCCGCGCAACAAATCCGGCTCCGGTCGCGAACGGCTCAAGACACGCAAGCCCACGAAAAGGCCGAGCAATGCCCGCGCGGCCTCACCCGCATCGAGCCGCAGCGGGATCTCTTGTGCTGCTTGGCCTCGATCGACCATGTCGCGAAAGAAAAGTTCGACTTCACCAAGGCTCTTGCGAACGATTTCACCGATCTCGGGATCGTGCGGCGAAAGCTCGAGCGCCGTATTGACCAGCAGACATCCATCACGCCGCCCCCCATCGAGGACCGATGAGATCACCTCTTCAAACGCACCCACAATGGCGCTCTTGGGTGATTTCCAACTGCGCAACCTAGCCAGGAACCGATGCCGATGGCTCGCGTCATAGTGCTTTAGCGCGCCAATAAAGAGGCTGCGCTTGTTGCCAAAGGTCGCATAGATACTGGCCCGATTGATGCCCATGGCACCGACCAGATCGCCCATCGACGTCGCCTCGTATCCGCGCGCCCAAAAGGCATGCATGGCCTTATCGAGTACGTCAGCTGTCTTGAACTGCTTGTCCCAGGGCATGCTCGTCACTCGCAATGTCGCCAATTACTATTGCATTTGGAACGATCGGTCAAAATAGATTTGGGCCGCCAACCAGCTCCCGACCACACGGAAATAGGCGAGCTGTTCCCGGCACCGATGAGGCTTTTGCGCCACGCGCACTGGATACGCCCATAAAAAGCTTTCGAATCATGGCCGTCAGTGCTTATTCTGCAGGCCCATGGCGCGGTACATCTTCATTACCGGCGGCGTGGTTTCCTCGCTTGGAAAAGGGCTCGCCTCAGCAGCACTTGGAGCATTGCTTCAAGCGCGTGGTTATTCCGTCCGGCTTTGCAAGCTCGACCCCTATCTCAACGTCGATCCGGGCACCATGAGCCCTTATCAGCACGGCGAAGTCTTCGTCACCGACGACGGCGCCGAGACCGATCTCGACCTGGGCCACTATGAGCGCTTTACGGGACGACCCTGCCGCCAGGCCGACAACATCACGACCGGGCGGATCTACCAGGACATCCTCACCAAGGAACGGCGCGGCGAGTACTTGGGCGCTACCGTTCAGGTCATCCCGCACGTCACCGACGAGATCAAGTCGTTCGTCGTAACCGGCAACGAGGACGTCGATTTCGTTCTTTGCGAGATTGGCGGTACTGTCGGCGATATCGAGGGTCTGCCCTTCTTCGAGGCCATTCGACAATTGGGCAACGAGCTGCCACGCGACGATTCCGTGTTCATTCATTTGACCCTCATTCCC